>NZ_AJWE01000123.1:0-35081 GCF_000281145.1 Rhizobium sp. CF142
TCGGCCCCAGCCTGTTCCCAGGGCGCGAAATAGGGGTGCGGACCGCCCGGAACCAGGGCGATCTTGTTGTCCGAGGCGAAAGCGCTGAGCGGCGCGACTGCCACGGAGCATGCAAGGCCTGCAGCAATGAAACTGCGAATCGTCATGACATCCTCCCGTTTTGGGCAAGTCCGGTCCTCTTCCAGCATTGCCATGTCCAATCGCTAACACGATCGAATATCGCATGCAATATTCGATTATTGACTTTTTTGTCATCTTCACTTTCCATCGCATCAGGCAATCGGCGAGGAGGAGTTGATGGAGCCGCAACAGAACGGGGCGCGTGTCGACCGATCGAGGCTTCTGCCGGAATATCGGACCATGCTGAAGGAGCAAGACGCGCTTGGCGGAGCTGCGATGGAGACGCTCCCACCGCAACAGGCGCGCGCCGATTCCGAAATCCGGCTCGCCCTTCATTGGGGTGCAAAGGACGCGGTGTCCGGCGTTGAGGATGTGGAGATTCCAAGCGGCGACGTCAGGCTGAAGGCGCGGCTCTACCGCGTGGCCGGCACCACGCGGACCATCCTGTTCTTCCATGGCGGCGGCTGGATGGTCGGCAGCATCGAGACCCATGACGGGCCGGTTCGCACGCTCGCCAATGCCGCCCATGCCAATGTGCTGTCTGTCGAATACCGCAAGGCGCCGGAAGCGCCGTTTCCGGCGGCCTTCGAGGATGCAGAGGCGGCACTTCTCTGGCTTCAGGGAAATGGCGGAGCGCTGGCGCTCGATACTGGCAAGGTGATCCTCGCCGGCGACAGCGCCGGCGCCAGCCTTTGCGCATCGCTGGCGATCCGGGCACGCGATCTCGGCATCCCGCTTGCCGGGCAGGTTTTGATTTACCCGGCTACCGATCTCTCCGGCACGACAGAAAGCCGCCAGGAATTCGCGAACGGCTTTTCCCTGCAACAGTCGACGATGATCTGGTTTGCGGAAAACTATCTTTCGGGCGGCACGCTACCCTCCGACCCTCGCGTCTCGCCGCTGCTCGCCGCCGACCTCTCGAGCTTAGCGCCAACCCTGTTGATTACCGCCGACCATGATCCGCTGCGCGACGAGGGCCGCGCTTATGCACAGCGCTTGATTGCGGCCGGAAATGACGTCTGTTACGAGGAATGGCAGGGAACCATCCATGGCTTCTTCATCATGGATCGCGCAGGAAAAACCGCCCGCAAGCTGATCGGGCGCATCGGGAAATGGGCAGGCGGCCTTTGGAACAGACATGACGATGGCAAGCGGGGCGGAGGCTGAAACCGCGGCCACGGCTGTGCGGTCCGAGCCGATCTATCTGACGATCTATCAGGTTCTTCGTGACCATCTGGAGCGGGGTGCGCTGGAGCCCGGCCTCATTCTCGGGCAGGCAAGCATCGCCCGCGCCTTCAATGTCAGCCGTATCCCGGCCGGTATCGCGCTGGCGCGGCTTCTGTCGGAAGGCCTGATCCAGACCTTCGAAGGGCGCGGTTATATCGTGCCGGGCGGCGAGCCGCAGCGCGGCGACCTTTTTGCTGCGGGCCTCGACCTTCCACGTTCGCTCACCGTTCCGGTCATCAATCGCCGGGAGCAGATCTACCCGGAAGTCGAACATGCCGTTGCCGTCTGTCTTGCCTATGGCCGTTTCCTGTTGAACGAGACAGCACTTGCCCAGCATTACGACGTCAGCCGCACCATAGCCCATGAAGTGCTGACCCAGCTTGAGCGCAGCGGCATCATCGAGCAGGACAGCAATAACCGCTGGTATGCCGGCCCACTCAGCGCCAAGGTCTTCCGCCATCACTATGACATGCGCCGCCTGCTGGAGCCGGAAGCCCTGCGCCAGGCCTATCCTTTCCTTGAGAAGGAAAAACTCGAAGAACGGCGACACAGGCTGAAATCGCTGGGTACCTATCCGCAGGCGCCGGAAAAGCTGGAGCGGGCGGAAGCAGACCTGCATCTCGATTCACTCGCGCCTTGCCCCAATACGGTGCTTCTTGCGGCCGTGCGCCGCAGTCAGCGCGTGCTGATTGCCACCCACTCGACCTTCGCCAATTTCCGCACCGAAGCGGAAATTTCGACGATGATATCGGAGCATACACGCGTCTATGACGCGCTGCTTGCCGGCGATATCGAGGGGGCCTGTGCAGCCCTTGCCAACCACCTGCGCCGGGCGCTCGACCCCAACCTGAAAATCCTCCAGCACCTGCCCGCCATGCCTTCAGGCCTGACGCCGCCCTATCTCATCCAGGTCAAAGGCGAGCGCTGATCGCTCCACTCAATTATGCGCTTGGCGTGATCGGCGCACAGGCAACCCCATCGACCGTTGTCGGACGCCGCCAAGCCGCTGAGGCCATCTGGCAGGTTGGCATTCTGCACGATGAGATCAAAATCCATTCAGACGTCCCGGCCTCTCAAAGGACATACCTAATTCAGGACGATGCCAGCCGATGGAAGATCCGCTCGATTTGGCCAACGATCGCAAAGAAGATGATGCCGGAGAGCGAGGCAAGCAATACCGCCGCAAAGAGCCTTTCGGCTTGGTAGTTGAACGTCGACTGGATGATTACGGCGCCAAGTCCGCGATCTGATCCGATCCATTCCCCCACGATCGCGCCTATTACAGAGGTCGTTGCCGAAATCCGCAGCGAGGCGAACAGAAGCGGCACCGATCGTGGAGCCCGCAGACGCCAGAAGGTTTCCCATGGGCTCGCCGACAGAACATGCATGAGCTCCAGCTCGTTGCTTGTCGCCGATGTCAAACCACGGACCATGTTGATGAGAGTCGGGAAGAAACAAAGGAGGGCGGCGATCACGACCTTGGGTAAAATGCCGAGACCGAAGACGAGGATGATGATCGGCGCCAGGGCCAAAACCGGAATGGTATTGAAGAGCAGCACGACGGGAAAATATGCCGCCCGGACACGCGGGCTGTAGACGAAGACAATGGCAAGGATCACTGCAGTCAGATTGCCGAGAAAAAAGCCAAGAAGAGCCTCGTACCAGGTGGGTAGCGCGTTCTGGACGAGCCCCCGCCATTCACTACCAAATGTGTGCAGGACCGAGAGTGGCGTGGGGACGATATAAGCCGGAACGCCGAGCGCCGGTAACACCCATTGCCAGACGATCAGCAATGAGAGGGCGCCGGCAACTGGGAGAGTAGTCGCTTCCATCAGGGAAAGTTGTTCTCTCTTCAAGGGATTACGCTCCACCATCGCGCAGCAGTTGGCGCAGTTGCGCTGCTATCTCCTGTGCCTGCGGGCTTTCCCTGCGGCAGACACCGTTTTCGTCCTTCAGTGATGCCAGATCGATGAGGGCCTGGCACCGGCCAGGGTTTGCTGCAAGCACCAGTACGCGCCCTCCGAGATAAATCGCCTCGGCAATGCTGTGTGTCACGAAGAGGATCGTCGCGTGTGTCCGACGCCAGATGGAGAGAAGCTCATCATTGAGCCGATCGCGGGTGATTTCGTCGAGCGCGCCGAAGGGCTCATCCATCAGGAGGATGTCCGGCTCGCACTGCAAGGCGCGTGCAATCGAAACGCGCTGGCGCTGTCCGCCCGAAAGCTGGTTTGGATAGCGATCCGATAGATGGGCAAGGCCGACCAACTCCAGCCAATGGTCGGCCCTTGGCTGGACCGATTTGGCTATTCGGCCTTTTCCAACCTGCAATGGCAGGCAAACATTGTCTCGCACCGTGCGCCAGGGAAGCAGGGTGGCCTCCTGGAATACAAATCCGACCTCCCGCTGCCTCCTCGCTTCCGCCGCCGACTTCCCAAGCACGGAAAGCCGGCCGTTGATCGGCGGCAGCAGATCGGCAATTGCGCGAAGGAGCGTCGACTTACCGCATCCGGACGGGCCAAGAATGGTCAGAAACTCGCCTTTGGCGACGCTGAGATCGACGCCCTCCAGAACCGCCTGCATCGATCCCGGATAGCCGAGCCCAAGGCTCCTCGCCTCGATTGCAATTTCGTTTGTCACAGGGCTCATCCGATCTTCGGACGGTCTCCTGCCGTCATCTCCAATATGGCGGTCGAAAAGCATTCATCGAGCTTTGGTGGGCCGGACTTGAACTGGCCAACCTTGTCATAGACCGAGATCTGTTCGGCGATGCCCTGGGGATCGAAGGTACCCCATCCATCCTTTGCCGTCGTCTCATCGAAGCTCAGCGACATGATCCGTGGTATCGTTTTCAACTCCACTGCCAGATCGAGCTGCGGATAGGCTTCGACCGTCAGCTTCACGGCGTCTTCTGGATGCTCGTGCGTCCATGACCAGCCCTTGGCTATGGCTCGCATTGCCTTCGCAAGCGTGTCGGAGTGCTTGTCGATCGCATCGTCGGTTGCGAAATAGACGTTGGCATAAGATGGCAGCCCCGTATCCTTCATCATCAAATCGATCCGGTCAGGTCCGATAACGGATAGAGCCTGGGTGTTGGTGATCCAGCCCGTCACCGCATCGACCTGGCCCGTCGTCAACGGCGTCATGTCGAAGCCAATGTTTGTGATCGTGAGGCTGGACGGGTCGATATCATTCTTGAGAAGGATTGCATCAAGGACGTAGCGGGCGGTTGGCTGAATCCCGATGCGTTTACCGACCATATCCTTGACAGCGCGGATTGGCGCCTTCGGCAGCGAGTAGAACGCGAAAGGCGCCATGCGAAATCCGCAAGCGATGATCTTGATCGGTACCCCTGAGGCGCGTGCGAGCAGCAACTGCGCCGAGTCCGAGAACTGGCCGAGCCCGGCCTGGCCGGTAACGACCGGAGGCACGGTCGCGGAGTTGGGACCCCCGGGGGAAAACTCCACCTCCAGTCCCTCAGCTTGGAAAAACCCCTTCTTCGCCGCGACGATGTCCCCGATCTGACCGTTGCTCATCAACCAGTCGTACTTGATGACAACCTTTGCGCTTTGGGCGTTCGCCCTGATGGGCGCAAAGATGCTTAGGCCGCCGGATAGAGCAGCAAGCGTAAGCGCACCGTTGGCCAAAAATCTGCGTCGGTTCATCGTCATCGCCATTCCCCTTCTGTTAACGCCCTTGCCAGCAATCGGCGGCAGAGACTTGTTTAGTCGAGATCGCCCACGGGACCGCCCTCGGCCCAGGCATAGAGTTCCCAGAGATTGTCATCAGGATCTGCAAAATAGCAGCAGCGCGCGTTCCAGCTGTAATCCTGTGGAGGCCCCTGGAAGGTGACGCCGGCAGCTGCCAATTCGGCGTAGGCTGCGTCCACGGCCGCGGGAGAAGAAAGCTCGATCGCAGCGCAGGCTTTGTGAACACCGGGCGGTGCCTTCAGGCTGGATACGCCGGTATTTTGAGCAATATGGTCGATCTCCCAAAGGGCGAGGGTAACGCCCGCACCCTTGAAATCGGCAAAGCCTGGAGCGCGCCGGCGTGGCTTGAAGCCGAGGCTATCGACGTAGAAGGCCACTGCCCGGTCAATGTCTTCGACCAGAAAGCAAATATCGGTGATTGGATTAACTTGCGCGAAGGCAGACATTCGATACTCCCTTGTTGTCGAGAGTGTGTCTTGCAAACGCGGGGTGCGATTTCAAAATCGTGCGCTATTTTTTCGCAAAGCTGCTTTTCTGCGCATCAGCGCCGATCATTGGAATGACTTGCGATAGTTAGCGGGAGTTACGCCAACCATCCGGCGAAATACGCTTGAGAAATGTGCCTGACTGGAAAAGCCGATGGCATAGGCGATCTCAGAGAGAGTTTCCTTGCCATCAGCCAGGTAAATTCGAGCCTTCTCAATCCTTCGATCGAGTATGAACTGATGCGGCGGCTTCCCGACGGCCTTCTTGAATGCGCGGCTGAAATGAAAGTGGCTCATGTGGGCGACGCCGGCCAACTCATCGACGTTGAGGTCGGCACGATAAAGGTAATCCTCGACATACTCGGTCACCCGCTTCAGCTTTTCCGACGTGATCGACCGAATCCCGACAGGCGCTTTTGCCCCCAGGAGCCTGACGACCGAACAGGCGAGCGCCATGCCAAGGTGCTCCATCAAGAGAGGGTCCACGCAATCGGTTTGTTCGACGGCTGCAGCGAGTGAAAGGGCTACCTGCAAGGTGGTCGGGTCCGATGCTGCACTGAATACATCGTCGTTGAGGCGGTCAGGGTCGAAATCTCTCAAGCCCAGGTTCTCGTAGAGCTTCGGAGCCTGGAAGATCGAGATGTAATCTGCGGCGTCGCCTTCGACTTCGAAATTTATCAAAGCCGGCTGGAAGCCCAATGTGAAGGACGGTCTATCGACAGATCTGAATTTTGCCGAGCCGTATCGGTGTGCATACTTCCGGTGAGCAGTGCGGTTGATCGAGATCCTGTGAAGCGAGCCCTGCGAGACCATCTCGCCGGACGAGCTGTGGTAAGTCTCTATGATGAGGTCGCGCTGAACGAACGCTTTGTATTGCTGAAGCGACGGCCGGTTTATCGAGAATATTCGCGGGTCAATGTCGAGCATATGGTGTTCTCCATCGCTCATGAAAAGCAATTCTTGCGCCAAGTTAGGAAGTCCGCATCTGTCCCTGAGTCGAATGCGCCCGACAACCGCAAAGGCGCGCCGTCTCGACCGGGTGCTGGAGTAGGTCTTCAGGACGAGAGCCGGCGCTCGGGGATCAAGATATGGTCGGACCGGCAGCAACGGCGCTTCGTTCCTAGAAAAACCCGTTGTCAGCCCGGTAGGCTAGGATAGAAATCCGATGCGTCTAGCCGTGTCGGTCTGCCCTCGATCACAAGTTCGCTCAAACGAGGCAAGCTCCGCGCGATGACCTTACCGCGGCGGATGACGGTCAGCCGGTTCGCTTTCAACCGCAGCGCTTCCAGCGGATCGCGCGCCTGAAGGATGACGAGATCGGCATTCTTACCCTTTTCCAGGCCGTAGCCTTCGAGGCCCATGGTTCTGGCCGAGTTGATGGTCAGGGCGTCGAAGATTTTCTTCTTGTCGTCGACACCAGCCATCTGCGCCACGTGGATGGCCATATGGCCGACCTCCAGCATGTCGCCGGAGCCCATCGAGTACCAGGGGTCCATCACGCAATCATGGCCGAAGGAAACATTGAGGCCGGCGTCCATCAGCTCGCGCACCCGCGTCATGCCGCGCCGCTTCGGGTAGGTGTCGTGGCGGCCCTGCAGCATGATGTTGATCAGCGGATTGGGGATGACGTTGATCTCCGCCTCCGCCATCAGCGCAATGAGCTTGGAGACGTAATAATTATCCATCGAATGCATGGAGGTCAGGTGCGAGCCGGCAACGCGACCCTGTAGGCCGAAGCGCACCGTCTCTGCTGCCAGCGTCTCGATATGGCGCGACAGCGGATCGTCGGTTTCATCGCAATGCATGTCGACGGGCAAGCCGCGATCGGCAGCGATGCGGCAAAGAGCTGCGACGGAGGCCGCACCATCAGCCATGGTGCGCTCGAAATGCGGAATGCCGCCGACGATATCGAGACCCATGTCGAGGGAGCGGTTCAGAGCGTCGACACCGCCTGGCGAACGATAGTAACCATCCTGCGGAAAGGCGACGAGCTGCAGGTCGATATAGGGGGCGACCTTCTCGCGCACCTCGATCAGCGCTTCAGCAGTCACCAGCCTGGGATCGCTGGTATCGACATGGCTGCGGATGGCAAGAAGCCCCTGCGAGACGGCGAGATCGCAATAGCGCAACGCCCGCTCCACCAGGGCCTCGCGGGTGAGGATCGGCCGAAGCTCCCCCCAGAGCGCAATGCCTTCGAGAAGCGTGCCGGAGCGGTTCATGCGCGGCAGGCCAAGCGAGAGCGTCGCATCCATATGAAAATGCGGATCGACAAAGGGCGGGCTGACAAGGCGGCCGCTCGCATCGATCTCCTCGGCCGCCTCGGCGTCGATCCCGGAAGCGACCTCGGCGATCCTGTCCTTCTGAATGGCTATATCGATGCCGCTGCGGCCATCGGGAAGATTTGCGTTTTTGATGATCAGGTCAAACATGGCGGCACCGGTCTGTTGAGGTTTCTGGGCATGGCAATCAGCGCTCACCGCGGCGATAGGGCTGCATAAGCGCCTGCGGCACGCGGGCGCGCCGCGCCATCACGGCAAGGGCTGCGATCGACAGGAGATAGGGCGTCATCAGGAAAAGCTGATAGGGCACGTACCCTCCCAGCACCGTCTGCAGCCTCAGCTGGAAGCCATCGAAGAAGGCAAAGAGCAGGGCGCCGAAGAGGGCCCGGCCCGGCCGCCAAGAGGCAAAGACGACGAGCGCGATGGAAATCCAGCCGCGTCCCTGGACCATGGTCGGGAAGAAGCTGTTGAAGGCAGCGAGCGTCAGGAAGGCGCCGCCGACGGCCATCAGCGCGCTTCCGGCAATGATTGCGCCATAGCGGATCATGATCGGATTGATGCCCTGGGCTTCCGCCGCATGCGGATTTTCGCCGGTCATGCGGATCGTCAGGCCAAGCGGGGTTCGAAAGATCAGGTAGCCCATCGCAAGCGCCAGGAAGATCGCCAGATAGGTCGGCGCTGTCTGTGCAAAGAGGGCAGGGCCGAGGAAGGGCAGGCCAGAGAGAAGCGGGATGTCGAGCGGCTGGAAGGGCACGATCGTCGGTGGCGTGCCGGCAAGCGGCACGACCAGGCGGAAGACGAAATAACTGAGGCTGGAGGCAAAAAGTGTGATGCCGAGGCCCGTGACATGCTGCGAGAGGCCGAGCGTCACGGTCAAAAGCGCATGTAGCAGACCGAAGACCGCGCCGGCGAAGGCCGCGACGAGAAGGCCGGTCCAGAGATCGGCGCCGTGGAAGACGGCGAGCCAGCCGATCATTGCCCCGAAGGTCATGATGCCTTCGATGCCGAGATTGAGCACGCCCGCCCGCTCGCAGAGCAGTGCGCCTAGCGTGCCGAAGATCAGCGGTGTTGCGATGCGCAGCACAGCGGCCCAGAGGCCCGCGGATGAGACGATGTCGATGAGAGCCATCATCTGCGGATCCTGTATTGAGTGAAGAACAGGGCAATAAGCATGGTGAGCAGCGAAACTGCCACCGTCACGTCGGCGATATAGGTCGGTATGCCGAGTGCCCGGCTCATGCCGTCGGCGCCGACGAACATCGTGGCGGTGAAGAGGGCGGCGAAGATCACGCCGATCGGGTGCAGGTTGGCGAGCATGGCGACGATGATGCCGGAATAGCCGAAGCCAGGCGACAGATCCGTCGTCACATAGCCCTTGACGCCCATCACCTCGATTGCGCCGGCAAGACCCGCCAGCCCTCCGGAAAGGCAGGCGACCTTCACCAACGTCATGGCGAGCGGCACGCCGGCAAAGACGGCGCCGGCGGGATTGAGGCCGGCTGCGCGTGAGCGCAGGCCAAAGACGGTGCGCGACTGGAGGAGGTGAACGGCGAGCGCAATGACGATGGCGATGATGAAGCCGACATGCAGCCGCGAACGCGCCGCCAGCTTCGGTAGCAGCGCATGATCGCTAACCGGCATGGATTGCGGCCAGCCGAAGGCGAGCGGATCCTTCAGCACACCATCGATCAGCATGGAAACGAAGAGCAGGGCGACGAAATTCAAAAGCAGGCTGGTCACCACTTCATCGACGGAAAAGCGCAGCCGCAGCCAGAGCGGCACGAGGATCAGCACCATGCCGGCGACGGCGCCCGCAATCAGCAGGGCGGGGATGAGAAGAACGGCGGGTAGTCCCGCCAGCAATTTGGAGCCGAGTGCGGCAACTGTAATGGCGCCAAGATAGAACTGGCCTTCGGCGCCGATATTCCACAGCCGGGCGCGGAAGGCGACGGCTGCGGCAAGGCCGGTCAGCATCAGCGGTGTGGCCCGCGTCAGCGTCTCCGTCGCCGAAAGCCGCGTGCCGAAGGCGCCGGTGAGGATACGCCAATAGGCTTCGAACACGGGAGCGCCGGCAAGCGCAATCAGGATCCCGGCAATGGCGAGTGCGGCGATGACGGCGGCAATCGGTGCCGCTATGATCAGATAGAGCGGGCGGTGATCGCGGCGTTCAAGACGCATGCTGGGCCTCGGACGTCCATTCGCCTGACATCATCAGGCCGAGTTTTCTGGGATCGGCACTTTCCGCATCGATGGGCGGCGACAGGCGCCCCTTGACGATCGCCTGGATGCGATCGGCAAGGCCGATCACCTCGTCCAGATCCTCTGATATCAGAAGCACGGCCGTGCCCTCTTTGCGTGCCTGCAATATCCGGGCGTGGACGGCGGCGACGGCGCCCTCGTCGAGCCCGCGTGTCGGCTGCGCCGCAATCAGGATCTTCGGCCTGTCATGCAGGTTGCGGCCGAGGATGAGCTTCTGCATGTTGCCGCCTGACAGAAGCCGCGTGCGTGTCGCCGGGCCGCCACCGCGTATATCGAATTCTGCGATGATCTCCTGGGCGAAGGCCATGCCGGCCTTACGGTCGACCAGTCCGTGACGCGAAAAGCGCGGCGCGGCGATGCGCTCCAGCACGGCATTTTCCCAGACAGCGAGTTCGCCGATCGCGCCTTCCTTGTTGCGATCCTCAGGTATGCGGCCGATGCCGGCAGCAATCAGGCTTTCGACGCCGATTTCGGTGACCGGCTGTCCGAACAGCAGGATCTCCCCACTGCTCCAGCCGGCAAGTCCGCTGACGAGATGGCTAAGCGTCGCCTGGCCATTGCCGGAGACGCCGATAATGCCGAGCGTTTCGCCGGCATGAAGCTGCAAGCTGATTTCCTTCAGCCGCTCCTGGCCGCCGGCGTAAACGGTGACGTCGACGGCTTCGAAGACGACAGCACCGGGCGTTGACGCCTCACGCACGGGGCGTGTCACCCGCCTGCCGACCATGAGTTCTGCGAGCTCGGACTTGCTGGTCTGACCGGTCAGCCGTTCGGCGACGACCTTTCCGCCGCGCAGCACGACGACGCGGTCAGCTGCGCTGATCACCTCGTCCAGCTTGTGCGAGATGAAGATCAGCGACAGCCCCTGCTGCGCCATTCCCCGAAGCGTCTGGAAGAGGCGTTCCGCCTCGATATTGGTGAGGACCGCGGTCGGCTCGTCGAGGATCAGGATGCGGGCGTCGTTATAGAGCGCCTTGAGGATTTCGACGCGCTGCTGTTCGCCGACCGAGAGATCGCCGAGCCGGGCATCGGGATTGACGTCGAGGCCGAAGCGCGAAGAGATCGACAGCAGTTTAGCGCGGCCGGCCGCCTTCTCCGACTTCCAGGACCAGAGCTTTTCCGTTCCCGTCATGACGTTTTCGAGCACCGTCAGGTTCGGCGCCAGGGAAAAATGCTGGTGCACCATGCCGATGCCGGCGCGGATCGCCGCTCGCGGCCGGCCGGCCGGCAATTCGGTGCCCTCGATATGGATGGTTCCCGCATCCGGTACATAGTGGCCGAAGAGGATGCTCATCAATGTCGTCTTGCCGGCGCCGTTTTCGCCGAGCAGCGCCAGCACTTCGCCCTTGGTGAGGCTCAGCGAAATATCCTCATTGGCCTGGATGGCGCCAAAGCGCTTGCTGATGCCGGCAAGCTGAAGCACGGGAGCTGATGTCATGAGGCAAGTCCCGAAATGGCATGGGGATGGATCCAACGTTGCTCCGCTTCCAGCCGCGAGGCAACGGCAAGCAACATGGGTTCCCCGCCCATCGGTGCCAGCAATTGCACGGGTAGCGGCAAGCCATCCGCATCGCGCCCAAAAGGCAGGGTCAGCGCCGGAAAGCCGGATATATTGGCAAGGCAGGCGAGCGGTGCAAAGCGTGCCATGCGGTTCAGATGCAGTTCCGTGTCCCGATGATCGGTCGGAAAAGAGCCGATCGGCAGCGGTGCTGTGGCAAGCATGGGTGTGAGCAGGCAATCGATGCCGTCGAACAGTCGCCAGAGATCATGGCTGACATGCGGCATGGCGCTGAGGGCCTGCCAGAGCGCGGTTGGCCCAAGCGCTGCCCCACGCTCCGCAAAGGCGGCCGTCAGCGGCTCGGCCTTCGAAAGATCGAGATGCAGGCTTTCGACGAGCCATGCCAGATTGATCGAAATGATATCTGCGAAAATGGCGGCACTCGCAGTCACGCTTGCTGCAAGCCGCTCCCATTCGACCGTGACGATCTCATGCCCGTCCTGTTCGAGGCTACGGGCCGCGGCTTCCACGACTTCCTGGCGTGCCGGCTCGGTCGGGAAATCGCTGCTGGTCTGCGTCAGCAGGCCGATGCGCAGGTGGAGTTTTTCGCTCTTGTCGAGGGCCGGCTCCGCATAGGGACCGGCGGGATTTCCGCGCAGGGCTTCGAAGATCGCACCTGCATCGCGAACGGAACGGCTGACGGCCAGCTCGCTGGCGATGCCGCCGAGATGATTGCCGAAACCCGGACCGCCGGGAATGGCGCCGCGGCTGGGTTTCAGGCCGATAAGGCCGCAACAGGCAGCCGGCACGCGGATCGAGCCGCCGGCATCCGTTGCATGGGCGATTGCGACGATACCGGCTGCGACGGCCGCAGCCGCACCGCCGGAAGAACCACCCGCCGTGCGGGAGGGATCGAGCGGATTGCGACAGACGGGCCCGCGCACCGGCTCGCTTGCAAGCGAGAGGCCGACTTCCGGGCTGGTGGTGAGGCCAAACAGGCTGAAACCGGCCTGCCTGAAGCGCGCCGCCAGATCAGAATCAGCCGATGCGTCGAGCATCCCGTCGAAGAGCCGCGAGCCGGCACGAACGGCCAGCCCCTTGAACGGGCCGCCGAGATCCTTGGCAAACGTCGGCACACCGGCAAAGCGCCTGATGGAAAAAGTCGCGGGATTGTTTCTAAATTCGTGGTCGAGCGCAGCGGCATCCGCCATGCCCAGCGCTTCGTCGATATGACAGATCGCGCCAAGCGCCTCGTTGGCCCTGGCGGCTGAAATCGCCTGCTTCATCGCCTCGGCACAACCAAGTGCACCGCTCCTGATCCGGGCGGCGAGCGCTATCGCGTCGCCGCCCGGTATCGAGCCCTTGCTTGCATCAGTCCCGTTCATGCGGCTGCCGGCTTATTTCGGCTCCTCGGGCATGATGGGCACTTCGAAGGCGCCGGACTTGATGGCGGCGCGCTTGGCCTCCATCGCCGCTTCGGCTTCTGCCGGTGCAACGCCCTTGACGTAGACGATATCGCTGCCGCCTTCCTTCATCAGGCCGAAGCGCGTGTAATTTTTGCCGGTCGGCTTACCGGCCTTCACATCGGCGATCGCGGCATTGAGGATCGGGCGGAAGCCCCAGATGGCGTTGGCAAAGACGGTGTCTGGATAACGCGGCGTGTAGTCGATCAGCGAGCCGACGGACTTGATGCCGCGCTCCTTGGCGGCATCCGCCGTGCCGATACGCTCTCCGAACAGGATGTCGGCCCCGGCATCGATCTGGGCAAGGCCCGCTTCGCGCGCCTTCGGCGGATCGAAGAAAGTGCCGATGAAGGCGACCAGATGCTTGGCATCCGGGCGGACTTCCTTCACGCCGGCCGCAAAGGCATTCATCAGCATGTTGACCTCGGGGATCGGCAGCGCGCCGACCGAGCCGACGATGCCTGACTTCGTCATCTTGCCGGCCAGCATGCCGGCGAGATAGGCGCCGTCATGGTTCCAGGTGCCGAAGACGCCGAAATTCTCGCCCGATGCTTCGCCGCTCGAACCCAGCATGAAAGCGGTTTTCGGGTAGTCGGCGGCAACCTGGCGGGCTTCACGCTCGACGGCATAGGCTTCGCCGACGATCAGAGCTGAGCCCTGCTCGGCATATTCGCGCATGGCGCGCGGATAGTCGGTGCCCGAAACGCCTTCGGAGAAGACATACTCGATCACTCCTTCGGAGGCGGCGTCCTGTAGCGCCTTGTGCAGGCAGGAGTTCCAGGCATTTTCCACCGGCGAGGCATGAATGCCGGCGACCTTCAGTTTTTCCTGCGCCCAGAGCCTGGGTGCAAAGGCGGTCGCGCCGAGTGCCATGCCGGAAGCGAGCATCGTGCGGCGCGTGATAGTGATCTGATTTTTCATGAGTTCCCCTCTTTTTTACCAGATGGATAAAACTCTATGGATCGCCCAAAATTGTGTCAAGTAATGCTGCTGCGCAAAAACTAGACAATGGCTGTGAGCGCCCGCACTCTGAGGCCATGGAGAGAGGAGAAAAGGCCTGCTGTTATTGATGCTGCATGACGCTCAAGCCGCCGTCGATCGTCAGGCAGGTGGCATTCATGAAGGTGCATTCGTCCGAGATCATGAAGACTGCGGCCATGGCGATTTCCTGCGGCGTAGCGATACGCCCACCCGGATGCAGCTTCATCGTTTCGGCCTTGGCCTTTTCCGGATCGGGGAAACTGTTCCAGTAATCGATGACCTTCTGGGTCGAGACGTAGCCGGGCGCAATCGCATTCACCCGCACGTTTTGGGGCGCATATTCGATGCCGAGAGACTTGGTCATGCCGAGCAGCGCATGTTTGGCGAGCGGGTAGGGGAAGGTGCGGGGAATGATGGTGAAGGCGTGCGTTGAGGCGACGTTGAGGATCACCCCGCCGCCTTCCGAAATCATCTGCGGCAGAACCGAACGACAGCAGTGCCAGGCGCCCTTGAGATTGATGTCGAAGCAGCGCTGCCACTCTTCGTCTGTCGCCTGCAGAGGCTCGGCAAAGACATTGACGCCGGCATTGTTGACGAGAGCATTGATGCTGCCGATCTGCTCTTCCGCCTTGGCAACGGCCGCCTTTATAGCCGAAGCATCGGTGATGTCGGCCGCCTGATAGCCGAGCATGGCGCCCATTGCAGTAAGAGCGGCGGCGGTCCCCTCGAGCAGCTTCTCATCGCGGTCGACGAGGAAGAGGTGGGCATCCTCGGCCGCAAAAGCTTCGGCGATTGCCTGTCCGATCCCTTGCGCTGCGCCCGTGATGAAGACCCGTTTTCCGGAAAGGCGGTTTGGCATCCTCTGTTTCCTCTTTATGCTCATTTTCTGTGATCAGGATATGGCCAGTGGCTGCATGCGGATCGAGCCTTCCAGTCTTTCTCCCGGCTGCAGGACCTTGAGATCGCCAAACCCGGGAAGATTATGCCCGTTGGCGAGATGGGACATGGGCTCGAAGCAGAAATAATCGCGGCGGAATCCGGGGTCGAAGCGCTCGTCCGACAGGAAGATGACCGCATGGCGGAAGATCGGGTCTGCCGTCAGGTCCAGCGCTGTGCAGGCCTCGGGCCAGGTAATGCGCGCATTACCGCTCCAGCCCTCGAAGCCATTATTGATCCAGCGCCGCGGCAGGGGTGCCGGCTGCGAGAAATCGAGATCGGCAGGGATCTCGGCCGGTTCGCCTGGCAGCCAGCCCTCCGTCTCGGTCCAGAAGCGCTGTGCCTTGGCAAGAAACGTCGTCTGTTCCGTTAGCGGAAAGAACGGATGCCAGCCGAGCCCGAAGGGCAGGGCCGCCTCACCGGTATTCTCCACGCTCATATGCAGCTTTAGCCCCTTGCCCGACAATCTGAAGCTCTGCTTCGCCTTATAACTATAGGGCGAACCGTCCGCCTGGTGGCGGAAACCGATCTCAGCGCCTGTGGCACTCTCGGAAAGAAGCGCCCATTCCGCCAGCCAGCCGTCTCCGTGGAGGTAGTGTGGGTCCCAGAACGTGTTCGGCTGAAGGCTGTAGGCGCGTCCTTCGAAATGGAAACCATTGCTCCTCACGCGATTGCCGAAGGGCACGAGCGGATAGCAGGCCGACGACAGTGCATCGGCATCATCGGCTGCCGGCCTCAGAAGCGGAATTTTCCGGCCATCCCGCATCCAGGAGAAATCAAGGAGCACACCTCCGGCCGTCGAGAGACGGGCCGAAAGTGCACCATCCTGCAAATCGATGATCGCCATGAAACAATGCCTTCCCCACGGATCGAGGCTTATCCGGACTGTGGCGGCACCCTATTATCGGTCGATTGATTGTCAATATATATAGGATTTATTTTGCATATCCGGCGGCGTTCGGGCCTAAGTTTCTGGTGATTTCGGCGAGATGAGCGGCGCCAATATGAATTTAGTCGGCTTTTTACCCGCTGAATCGCGTAAATAATCATACACAAATCTTGACTGGTATGATGTTTCTTTTTATTCAATGGCTGCTGCCGAGTGAGCGGCAGATCGAGATTTTAGGGAGAGAGATTATGCGCTTCTTCAAAGCAGCCATCCTCGCTGGCGCCTTTGCCGTTCTGGCCGGCGGCTCGGTTCTGGCGGAGGATGTCAAGATCGGTTTCATCGTGAAGCAGCCGGAAGAGCCCTGGTTCCAGGACGAATGGAAATTCGCCGACCAGGCCGCCAAGGAAAAGGGTTTCACCGTCGTCAAGATCGGTGCCGAAGATGGCGAGAAGGTCCAGTCGGCGATCGACAATCTCGGTGCGCAGGGTGCCCAGGGCTTCATCATCTGCACGCCTGACGTCAAGCTCGGCCCCGGCATCGTCGCCAAGGCCGCCGCCAACCAGCTTAAGCTGATGACGGTCGACGACCGTCTGGTCGGTGCCGATGGCAAGCCGCTGGAAGACGTGCCGCATATGGGCATTTCCGCGACCAAGATCGGCGAAGGCGTTGGCCAGGCAATCGTCGACCAAATGAAGAAGCGCGGCTGGGACATGAAGAATGTCGGCGCAATCCGCGTCTCCTATGACCAGCTCCCGACCGCCGTCGATCGCGTCGAAGGCGCGATCTCGGTGCTGAAGGCCGCCGGCTTCCCGGCTGAAAATATCTATGACGCGCCGCAGGCAAAGACCGATACGGAAGCAGCGCTCAACGCCGCGACGACCGTTCTCAACAAGCATGCCGACGTGAAATACTGGGTCGCCTTCGGCCTTAACGACGAGGCCGTACTCGGCGCAGTGCGTGCCTCTGAATCGGTCGGCATTCCCACCGACAACATGATCGGCGTGGGTATCGGTGGCGCGGAATCGGCAATCAACGAGTTCAAGAAGCCGTCTGCGACCGGCTTCTTCGGCACGGTCATCATCTCGCCGAAGCGTCACGGCTATGAAACCGCACTCGACATGTATGACTGGATTGCCAACGGCAAGGAGCCGGCAAAGGTGACGCTTACCTCTGGTTCGCTGGCACTGCGCGGCGATTATGAAAAGGTTCGCAAGGACCTCGGCATCGAATAGTCATCCTCCCCTGGCGATTTCATCCCGGCGGCATCTTCGGCCGCCGGGCATATTCTCGACGGAGCGATGATGGCTTTCCTCGAATTCAAGACCATTTCCAAGGGCTATCCGGGCGTCCAGGCGCTCTCCAACGTCTCCTTCGGCGTCGACAAGGGCGCCGTGCACGGGCTGATGGGAGAGAACGGCGCCGGCAAATCCACCCTGATCCGCGTACTCTCGGGCGACCAGTCAGCCGACGAAGGCAGCATTCTCATCGATGGCCTCGAGCAAAAATACAGCTCCGTCCGCGATGCCTTCCATGCCGGTGTCATCGTCATCCATCAGGAACTTCAGCTCGTTCCGGAACTGACGGTTGCCGAAAACCTTTGGCTTGGCCGCTTTCCCGGCAAGGCCGGCGTCATCAACGGCAAGGCCCTCGTTGAGACTGTGCGCGCCAAGCTCGATGAGATCGGTATCGACGTCGATCCCTCGGCAAAAGTGTCTTCTCTTTCGATCGGCGCCCGCCAGATGGTGGAGATCGCCAAGGCCGTCATGCTCGACGCCCGCGTCATCGCGCTCGACGAGCCGACCTCGTCGCTCTCTTCGCGCGAAAGCGAAATCCTGTTTTCCCTGATCGGCAAGCTGAAGGCCAAGGGCACTGTTATCCTCTATGTCTCCCATCGCCTCGACGAGATCTTCCGGCTTTGCGACAGCCTGATCGTCCTGCGTGACGGCAAGCTCGCCGCCCACCATCCAAAAGTCGCCGAGACGACGCGCGAGCAGATCATCGCCGAAATGGTCGGGCGCGAGATCAACAATATCTGGGGCTGGCGCGAGCGCCCGCTTGGCGAGACGCGTCTTGAGGTCAAGAACCTCGCCGGCTCGAAGCTCCGTAACCCCATCAGCTTTTCCGTCCGCAAGGGCGAAATCCTCGGATTCTTCGGCCTGATCGGTGCCGGGCGAAGCGAGATGGCGCGGCTCCTCTACGGCGCTGATCATCGCCATCAGGGCAGTGTTGCGATCGATGGCGTGGCCGTCTCGCCGAACAACCCGAAGGCGGCGATCAATGCCGGCATGGTTCTCTGCCCGGAGGACCGGAAGTTCGACGGCATCATCCAGGGCCGCTCGATCGAGGAAAATATCGCGATCTCCTCACGCCGACATTTCTCGCCCTTCGGTGTTCTGAACCCGAAGAAGGAAGCTTCGGTTGCCGACCAGTTTATCGCCAAGCTCAGGGTACGCACGCCCTCGCGCAAGCAGGACATCATCAATCTCTCGGGCGGCAACCAGCAGAAGGTCATTCTCGGCCGCTGGCTATCCGAGCAGGGCGTCAAGGTGCTGGTCATCGACGAGCCGACGCGCGGCATCGATGTCGGCGCCAAGTCGGAAATCTATGAAATCCTCTACGAACTCGCAGCCGGTGGCGTGGCGATCGTCGTCATCTCCAGTGAGCTGCCCGAAGTCATGGGCATTTCCGATCGCATCATCGTCATGTGCCAGGGCCGCGTTGCCGCCGACGTGGTGCGCGCCGATTTCGACGAACGCAGCATTCTGACCGCAGCCCTCCCCGACAAGAATGGCGCCGGTACCATCTAATTCAGGAACAGCAGTGATGAACGCGTTGAAAAAAATTCTTCTCGGCGAACAGGGTCTGGTGGTGATCTTCGCGATCGCCTTCGTGATCGTCTCGCTGACCGTGCCGAGCTTCCTGACCGAACGCAACATGCTGGGCCTCCTGCAATCGGTGGTGACGATCGGTATCGTTGCCTGCACCATGATGTTCTGCCTTGCCTCGCGCGACTTCGACCTTTCGGTCGGCTCGACTGTCGCCTTCTCCGGCATGATCGCCGTCATGGTATCGAACGCGACCGGCTCCATTCCGCTTGGCCTGCTGGCAGCGCTCGTCTGCGGCAGCATTGTCGGGTTCGTCAACGGCGTCGTCATCGCCCGTTTCCGCATCAATGCGCTGATCACGACGCTTGCGACCATGCAGATCGTCCGCGGTCTGGCGCTGATCGCCTCCGACGGCCGCGCCGTTGGCATCAACGATCCGGCCTTCTACCAGCTGGCGCTGTCGCGCTTTTTGACGGTGCCGACGCCGATCTGGATCATGGCTCTGCTCTTCATCGTCTTCGGCTTCGTCTTGAACCGCACCGTCTTCGGCAAGAATACGCTGGCGATCGGCGGCAATCCGGAGGCTTCGCGCCTTGCCGGCGTCAATGTCGTCACCATGCGCATCTGGATCTTCGCACTGCAGGGCTTCGTCTGCGCCATCGCTGGCATTCTGCTTGCCTCGCGCATCACGTCGGGCCAGCCCAATGCGGCAACAGGCCTTGAATTATCCGTCATCTCTGCCTGCGTGCTCGGCGGCGTGTCGCTTGCCGGTGGCCGCGCGGCGATGACCGGCGTGATCGTCGGCGTGCTGATCATGGGCATTGCCGAAAACGTCATGAACCTGCTCAACATCCAGGCCTTCTATCAATATGTGGTGCGCGGTCTTATTCTTCTGATCGCCGTCCTGCTCGACAATATGCGCTCGTCGGCCGCCGGGCGCGGCAGTCGCGCCTGATGATCAGATTTCTTGGGAGAAGCCCGCTGAGCCTATTGTTGCACATTGGTGAGAAAGCATGGCGCTGCTCATGGTGACATCGAGACCAGCGGTACGGGAGACGTTATGAGCACGCGATCAGGACTTCTGCGAACGGGAACTACGTCAGCCAACCTGGAACAGGGACGGCGCACGGTGCGCGAGGAGCTGTTGAAGAAGCTCATCGGGCAGATCGTATCGGGTGACATTGCCGAAGGCTCGCTGCTGCCGAACGAAGCGGAGCTTTCCGAGGTCTATGGCGTCAGCCGCACCAGCCTTCGGGAGGCGATGCAATATCTGTCGGCGCTCGGCATGATCCGCTCCCGCACGCGTGCCGGCACCAGCGTGCTGCCGCGCGAGAACTGGAACTATCTCGATCCGATGGTCCTCGATGCGACGCTCGAATTCAGCGACGACCGCAGCTTTTACGATTCGCTCCTCGATGCCCGCCAGCTGCTGGAGCCGGCAGCAGCAGCACAAGCGGCTGCGAACGCCACAGCCAAGCAGCTCGCCCAGATCGCCGAAGCCTTCGAGGACATGGTGGCGGCGAACGCCCGCGACAACGAGGCCTGGAGCCAGGCCGATCTCGAATTCCACACCGCCATCATCAATGCCAGTGGCAATTGGGTGTTCCGCCAGTTCGCCACCGCCATCCGCGCCGCCCTGCTCGCAAGCTTTCGCCTGACCAACCGGGCAAGCCAGAGCCATGACTATGCCATCGCCCGGCATCAGGACGTGCTCGACGCCATCCGTATGCGGCGGCCCGATGCGGCGCGTTTTGCCATGGAGCAGCTGATCGGCACGGCGCGGATGGAATTGAGCGACGCCCTGCGCGTCGGCAAGCCGGGCAAACAGGAATAGGCGCCCCGTCTCCCGCCGAGGTAAAGGAACATTCAAAATTCCATCTGCCGACAGAAAGTATATTAAGTTTGAAGTCCTTTTGCGGATTCGCTAGTAACTGGATGTAAACTCGGCTGCTTGAAAGGACGATGGGCGCGTGGACGAGACCGAAAAACTGCAAACGCACAGGCGCGGCTCCGGCGTATCGACGGTCTATGAGACGCTTCGAAACGAGATCATCGAGCTGAAATTGCCGCCGGGCAGCCCGATTGATGAACAGCAGCTGTCGGATCGTTTTGCGCTGTCGCGCACGCCGATCCGCGAAGCCTTGGTGCGGCTTGCAGCCGAAGGCCTGATCACCACGCTCACCAACCGCGCGACGATCGTCTCGAACATCGATTTCCTCGGCCTGCCGGAATTTTTTGATGCTCTGACGTTGATGTACCGCGTCACCACCCGGCTTGCAGCTGCCAATCACGCCGAAGGCGATATCGCCGCTATCCTTGTGCAGCAGAAGGCTTTCGAGGCCGCGGTCACCAGCCGTGATGTGGTCGGCATGATTTCGACCAATCGCGACTTCCATATCGCGATCGCCCAGGCCGGCCGGAACAGATATTACGTCGAGCTTTTCACCCGGCTGTTGGATGAAGGTCGCCGCATTCTGAGGCTCTACTATTCCTCCTTCAACGATGTGCTGCCGCGCCAATATGTCGGCGAGCACGAAGAGATGATCCAGGCGATCATCAATCGCGACGTGACGCTGGCCGACAACTTGGCATCTGCCCACGCTGATCAGATCGTCGGACAAATCCGCTCCTACATCACTGCCGATTCCCGTCAGAACGCTAAGCTGGCGCTCTAGCCGCAGCACAACACTCGCACCATAGCAGCGGTCCTCGCCCAGCATTGAACGAAACTTGCCTTCTGTATTTTTCTTGTCGACAATAAGTCGGCAAGGTGCTACATCCCTACCAACCCCGCTGGCCGGGGAGTTTTCCAGAGAACGAGAGATTGGCGATGACTGGTTCCGTATTCCAAGGCTGCATCCCGGCGCTCATGACGCCCTGCAATGACGACCGCACCCCAAATTTTGACGCGCTTGCCCGCAAGGGCAAGGAACTGATCGATCTCGGCATGTCCGGCGTCGTCTATTGCGGTTCGATGGGCGACTGGCCGCTCTTGACCGATGAGCAGCGTCAGGAAGGCGTCAAGCGCCTCGTCGAGGCAGGTGTTCCCGTTATCGTCGGCACCGGTGCCGTCAACACCAAGTCGGCCGTCGCCCATGCCGCCCATGCTGCGGCCGTCGGCGCCAAGGGGCTGATGGTCATCCCCCGCGTCCTGTCGCGCGGTTCGTCCGTTTCGGCCCAGCGGGACCATTTCTCGGCGATCCTCGAAGCGGCCAAGGGCCTGCCGGCGGTCATCTACAACAGCCCCTATTACGGCTTTGCGACGCGCGCCGATCTGTTCTTCGATCTGCGTTCGCGCTTTTCGAACCTCGTCGGCTTCAAGGAGTTCGGCGGCAAGAGCGACATGACCTATGCGGCCGAAAACATCACGTCGGGCGATGATGCGCTGACGCTGATGGTCGGTGTCGATACCGGCGTCTATCACGGCTTCGTCAATTGCGGCGCGGGCGGGGCCATCACCGGCATCGGCAACGCGCTGCCGAAGGAGGTGCTGCATCTCGTTTCGCTCTGCGAACAGGCAGCCAAGGGTGATGCGGTCGCCCGCAGCGCCGCCCGCGAGCTCGAAGAGGCGCTGATGGTTCTGTCGACCTATGATGAAGGTCCAGATCTCGTGCTGCACTACAAGTATCTGATGGTGCTGAACGGCGAGAAGGAATACACGCTGCACTTCAATGACACCGACAAGCTGAGCAACTCGCAGCGCCGTCACCTCGAAAACCAGTATCGCCTGTTCAAGACCTGGTACGCTGCGCGTTATCCGAACGCCGCCTGAGGCTGTCAGGGACGCTTCGGCCTCGCAGCTTGCCTGCGAGGCCGCTCAAAGCAGGCGCGCTGGAGGCAAATGGATTTCCGCTGGTTTCCTTGCTGGATACGGGTCAGTTCGCCACATCGGTGGCGGCCAGGGAGTGGATCAGCATTGTCAGATCGCGTCGGATCTTCAGATCCGAGATGCGCTCGATTTCCCTGGCAAGATAGGCTGCCTCGTCCTCGACGCCAGCGCCCGCCTCGGTTTCGATGCCGTTGATGAACCAGCCGGCATCCACCTTCATGAAGTCGCATAGCCGCAGCATGACCGCGACGGACAGGCGGTTTGTACCATTCTCGTATTTCTGGATCTGCTGAAACGCGACGCCGATATGCGCAGCGAGTTCGCTCTGGGTGACGCCGCGAGCGGCGCGCACCGAGCGTAATCTCTGGCCGATTGCCAAATTCAGTTCCTGATCTTTCATACCTATCCTTGAGAATACTTCCGTCGACTGCAGATCTTGCAGGTTCTCTTTACATGATCGGCTTTTGAGATCCACCGCCATCTGTCAAAAGCGTCAGTTGTTCTTTGAGGTGTCGCTGTTCTGCCTCCGACATCAAGGCGATTTCATGTTCGACGAAGCTCGCAATGGCCCGTGGATCGTCGCCGAAGCGGCGCGCACCTTCGGCGCAGAGAGCAATGATGATTGCCATCGGCTCGGTAGGGTCTGTCATTTTTGAAATGCCCCCTGAAATCTTCGTCCTTCGCGCAGCACGCGTTCTGCGGTTGAAGTGGGTTGTACAGACAATGAGGCCGACCGATGGTGAACAAATATCCCAATCTTCGATGCCAAGTCGCAACGACCCCGGACCATGTTCGGGATGCGATGATCTTGAGAAGCATCTGCTTTGTCCATGAGCACGGTATCTCGCCCTCCTTCATCTTCGACGGTAATGATCACCAGGCCACGCATTTCGTCTTTTATGATGGCGAAGAGCCGGTTGGTTCGCTTCGCATCCGCTGGTTCGCTGACTTTGCCAAATATGAACGAACCTGCTTCCGCGAAAAGTACCGACACCCTTTTACGGTTAAGCGTTGCATTCAAATGACCTTCGATCATGTAGCGCGCAAGGGCTATACGAAGGTTCTGACCCAGGCCGAGCAGCGCCTCGCGCGGCTATGGACCATCCTCTTCGATCTGGAGATCGTTGACAGCCCGCCGGTGGAAATCGCCGGCCATCCGGAGCCCTATCTGACCGTTGTTGGCACGATCCCCGCGTCATCTGATCCGATTACCATGGAAAGCAGCAGCGCCATGCTGTTGCGCATCGAAGGTCAATGGGACGCGCCGAGTTCGTTTGAGACAGCATAACAATGGCAGGTTTTGACAACGCGGGCGACATGTCAGCAACGGCTGCGCTGCAGGAGGAAATTCTCACGCGCACGAAACTACACACCGAAATGGTGCGTCGTCTCATCAATGATCCGACAGTGCAGCCGGTCGAACTCGCCGGCTTCCTGGAGGATGTCGCGAATGCCTATCTTTCGATCTCGGAAGAGCTCAGCCAAATTGTGAAGGCGGCGGAGGAGCGATAGTTTCGAGCATCTTGCGCAAGCTCTCTTCCTGTTCGTGCCGCCCGGACGGGAAGGTCAATCTGCTTTCGAAAGACGGGTTGGTCCTGAAAATATCGACGATCCAGTCATAGACGGCGGCCACTGGTCTCGATTGCCGGCGATTGGCAACCGAGGTCAGATAGACGGGCAAGGCGACATGTACGCCGAGCTCGAGCGGCACGAGTTCGGGATCTGCGAGCACATAATTACCGAGCAACCCCACGCCGGCGCCGTTGCGTACGAGAGCAAAATAGGCAAGCGAATTCTCGCAGTTGTGGGTCTGGTGGCCGGCTTCGACGAGGCCGCGCCAGCCATCCCAGATCTCGCGTTCGGAAGCATAGTAGTTACACTGCACATAGACGTGCTGGGAGATGAACTGGCGCTGCGGAACACCGGATTTCTTCAGATAATCACGGCTGGCGATCGGAATGAGATGAAGAGTACCGATCTCGACGCAATCGACATCTGCCCTCGAAATCGGAGAGAGCGAGATCATCAGATCAGCCTGGTTCTTCTCGAAATTGACGAGCGACACCTGTTCGCGAATATCGAGATTGAGGCGCGGATAGTTGTCGTTCAGCCTGGGCACGGCGGGAGCGACGATGGCAACGGCAAGGCCGGAGGTCACGCTGACGGCAACCCGTCCGGTGACGGCGTCCATCTCATCCTTCAGGTCGTTGGAAAGGGAAAACAGCTGGAAATCGAGCTCTGCAACCTGAATGGCGAGCTTGCGTCCGGTTTCCGTCAGCGTGACGCCGGAAAAGGTCGAGATGACGAGTTGCGAACCGATCTGGTCCTGAAGGCGCTTCACATCACGGCTGACGGTCGGCGCACTGGTGCCGAGCAGCTCAGCGGCTTGAGCAAAGGAAGGGCTTTTGGCGACCGCCAGAAAGGTCCTGAGTTCGCGCCAGATCGGCCGCGAAAGCAGGCCCCTGATTTCAAGTGGCGATTTATCCAGATCGGCGCGTTCGCTGCCGAATGGAAGAGGAGGGAAGGCTTTGTTCACGACCGCCTCGCGAATTAGTGGAGGCGCAACAATATACTTAATCGGGGATTACGGGCAATTGTTGAAGAATGACAGCTTATCGGTGCTGAGAAGTCGCAGTTAACGATCGCGAGCGTCCATTCCGGTCGCTGGTTCCTCCGAAATACTACCATTAGGATGTTTTTTTCATTTCGGATTATCAATTAAGTGACAGTATTTTCGAGGTTTAAATCGATCTAATTGGGTCATTTACGCAACTGATAGGGTGTGTTAGCGTTTTGCCACGGGTAAGACCCGATTCAGTATTTCGTTTCGGAAGCGATGCAGGAGGGCCTGCTCGATCTCGAAATTTTTGCCAAGCTTGGAGGCAAATTAGGGCTATGGCCGATGCAATTCCTGATGTGATTGACAGCAATGAGCCGATGGGATTCCTGCGGCTCTTCCGCCTCATCTCAGCAGCAAGAGACAGTGCTTCATCATTGCAGCTGATGGATCTCGTACGCCTGATGGATATGGCGCTCATGCAGACGGCGCTCGACTGGGACGGGCTTGATGCCGAAAACCTGGATGAGCGGGCTTTCCTGAATCTCATCCGCGAGAAGCAGCAGATCGTCCATCAGACGCATATCCACGCAGTTTCAAATTGACATGGGCATGACTACAAACGGGATTGCAACCCGCCCATATAGCCAGCGGGAATCCCGTCAGACAAAAGACTAGTGAGAGCATTCGTGGCACGATTGAGCCGAACCGAAATGGAAGGTCTGATGGGTCCACTCGATGATCTATTCCTAGGGCTCGGCGATAACCGATATCAGGAAACTCGATGAATGAGGCTCGACGATTGCAGAGGTTCGAGCGATTTTGGAGGCGGGGCGCCGATTGTAGTGCCGCCTGAGGTCGGCGGGGCTTCCGCTAGCCGATCGACTTTTCCTTTACCCTGTTTCCTAATTGTTGGTCCCAGCGTGGCATGAGCTGCTTGTCGGTCGAAACGCGGGCGTATGGTTGTCGGTTTCAAATTTTTCCCTCGCGAAGCAAGGCCTGTCGGGTTCCCGGATCTGTTCGATGGCGAGCATGCACAGGTTCGAGTCTGTTGAAAGGATTATACGTCGAAAGATAAGACGACGTCCTCTCCCATGTCCCTTGAACCCTTCAACAGGCATGTTTTCAGCCTGTCTTGGTCGTCTTGACCGAGCATGGCGGCGCCGGCGCGGATTGCACTTTGCCACGTAGCTCCGCGTTCCCAGGCCTCGTTATAGACGAGGGCGAGGTCCGTTGCCGCAGCACCCGAGCGATGCGGAACAGCCCTGAACGTCTGGAACAGGGCACACGCCACGGCAAACGTCTCTCAAGGCGCCGTCACGTACTTCAGCGCAGCCCGGGCTTTGATCAGTCCGGTGTGACTCTCCTGCATGGAATTATGGCCGCTCGTGCCCCCCCACTCAAATCCATCACTATCGATACTGGTTCCGCATCAGCCCCAAGGCCGCCAATGGCTGATTACCGCTCATCCGCAAGTGGCCCAACGAGCATAACACCTTCGTTGCGGGCCGCCGCGGCCATTTTCCGATCGCCAGTCGCCAACGGAAGATCGACCGTCTTTGCGAGATCCAGATAACTGGCATCGTAAGCGCTCAGCATGTGACGCGTCGCAAGGTCGAGCACAGCAGGGTCGTTTCCCGATCCGGCGTCCTCCAATGACAGCCTGCGCAACTGGCCCATCAGCAAAGGGGCGTCTCCGGGTCGAAGCCGACCACGCCGCTCGGCCATCAGGAAAAGGTTTCGGATCTCAAACCAGAACAGCGCTGGCACAAGCGCCGGGCCTGCTCGAAGTTCGGACATCAACCTGTCGGCAGCGTCATTCTGCTCGTCTGGCAGAAACCAGGCTGCGGCGATCGAAGCATCGAGGACGAAGGACATTAGTACCGCCGGCCCTCGTCGCGCCATTCACGGATCTCCGCTTGCGTCGTGGGCTGAAGGGTCGAGCGCATCGCCTTGATCTCAGCAATGACGGCATCGATATCGTTCTCACTCCGGATACGCGACAACCGTGCAATGGGCGTATTGCCGCGTGAAATGATCACTTCCTCACCCGCCTCGACCTTTGCGAGCAGCTCGGAAAGATGCGTTTTGGCCTCGCCGACCTTGACTTTGACGGTCATTAAAAACTCCAGACCACATGCTGTCGTGGGCGGCAGGGAAACGATCGCGACATTAATATCGAGCCCAAGTTTACCGCAGACGCCGCAGCTTGGTCAACACTAGACCAAGCTGCGGTCGCCCTTGATGTCGTTTGGCAGTTAACCGTGAGATTGCAGCCGTTGTTTTGAGAGTGGGAAAAACGTGGGGGTAAGGATATCCAGGTAATCGAGTGTTTTTTGGAAAGGGTACTCGTTGACCGCACAATTTAAGATGATCATCTCCGTCGAGCTTGTGGGGGTGGACGGCGTTCGACAGCGTCGCGAGATTGCCAACGTTAAGCGAAGTGTCGATGATGCTCGTCTCGACGATTTTGGCCTTTCCCTCGAAGACGCCAAAGAAATTCAGCTGCATCTGCAGAAGGAGCTGACGCAGTTTCAGACGGATCAGGCCGTCCAGCGTGATCGGAAGTGCCCGCACTGCGATTGCTCTCGCCAGGTTCACGATTACAGATCCCGTACGATCCATTCGCTCTTCGGCCTTTGTCGTGTGCGCGTGCCACGGTGGCGACGCCGCGAATGCGGATCGAGCGCAAGACTGGCCACCGATTGCGCCCCGACCCTGTTGAATGGAAGAGCAACGCCGGAATTGGAGCGAATTCAGGCAGAACTCGGCTCCCGTTTGTCCTTTCGAGAAGCAGCTCGTGTACTTGATATCTTTTTGCCCACCGCAAGAGTCCACAATCACCGGACGCTAAGTAACCGGCTGGCCAAGGTTGCCGATTAGATCGAAAAGTGGGACGTCGCGAGCCCCTATCGTCTCAGTCGCGCCGGCAAGTCTCCCGTTTCCGTTTTCATCGATGGCGCCTACATTCGCGCGGTTCCCGGCTATCAAAGCCGGCATTTCGAGATCGCGACGGGACGCGTTGCTTCGGAAGGCCGAGCACCGCGCCAGTTTGCCGGCGCGCCGCATATCGCCACCGGCAAACACGATATCGTTCGCGCGGCGTTGCGCGCACAGGGATGGCTGCCCGGCCGAGACGTCGGTGTTTTCAGCGATGGAGAAGTCGGCTTGCAAAACATCGTCGTCAGCGCAACACGCCAGCCCGTTACGCATATTCTTGACTGGTTTCATCTATCGATGCGTCTGCGGCATATTGAACAGGCCTGGGAGGGCATCAAGTATCTCCAGGATCTGAACGTCTATCTTCGAGACGTCGCGATCCATGTGCCCAGGCTTCGACATCTCCTATGGAGTGGATATGTCCGAGAGGCAAGCGAGGCCGTAAAACAGATGCTTGCCCATTTGGATCAGCATCCCGGATTTCGCGACACCCTTGGCAAAATCAGGCGCCTCTACGAGCTGATTGGCAATCTTCACACTTACCTGCTCCAGAATGAAGCTTCTATCGTCAACTACTGTCGGCGATACTGGTCCGGCCTGCCGATATCCAGTTCGCCGGCTGAAAGTGCCGCCAACAGCCTCGTCAATGCCCGCATGAACAACAAGCGTCAGATGCGTTGGTCGCCGATTGGCGCTCATCGGGTTCTTCAAGTCCGAGCCGCTGTAGCGGATGGTCGACTTAAGAAGGCAAAGCTAAATCTTGCAGCGTGCTCCCCAAGTTTTTCCCGCTCCCCTTGTTGAAAGTGTTGGGGCGGAATCTCACGATTAAATGCAAACCGACAGATGTGGTCAACCAGTTGGAAAACTTGTTGGATTCCAGAAAAACAGGCGGCAATGCCGTTCACAGTGAGCGGCACATACAGAATTCAAAACCCGACTCTATTTCTGAACTTGAACCTGGCTTCAGAACGAAGCTGGGCACGAAGGCCGAGGACAACAACGGGCGGAATGCCGAGACGAGAGGGCAGCAAGACAGCAGCCGGCGCATTGCGGAAAAACGGGGAGGGGACAGACCAGTAGCCACCTGAAGTCCTTCCCGCTCGGGCTCGTCCTGCAGGCCTGCCCGCAAATATCCGACTATGCGGCCGGCGGCGCGATCGGCAGTTGGCGCGATCTGATGGCGGCGGCTGTCGTCGTCCACTCGATGCTCGGCGTCAGCCCGTCTGCCTATCAGGATGCCTGCGAAACGATGGGCGCGGAAAATGCGGCGACCGTGATCGGCCTGCATCCTGGAGCGCGGAGGCCACATCAATTCGGCCGGCGGTTATCTGCGCGACCTGACGAGGCGTGCGGAGCGCGGGGAGTTTGCGCTCGGTCCCATGCTGATGGCGCTTTATCGCAGCAACGGGATTGGGAGCAGGCATGCCGGCACCGGCTAGGGCGGTCCTGCCGCAGTGATGGACGTCGGCAGCCTTTCCGCCCTCGGCTACAATCGGATCCCGAATTTCCGGCAAGTGTGATCCATCAGGCTTTCGTTTGCCACCAGACAAGAGTGAAAGATGCAAAGGGGAAAGTGATCGCGGGAAGGGTCTGATGGTCCATGACACGGTCCTTGTTGAAGCAGCACAATAATGCGACAGGGGTTCAAGAGATCCCATGACCAGAGGGCTTGGGCGGGACGAAAGGGCATGATGAGATGGGCCTGTTTTTCCAGCTGCAGTCGTGAACCGCTGGATTTCTAAAAGCCATGCGCTTCGCAAACATGGTTAACGTGGTCTGAAACGATCGAGCCGGCCCGTGGCGAGCCGAAACCTGAGGAGGGGAGGGGGCTGACCGGCATGACGTCGCAGCAAGCTTCGGGATGAATCCGGCAATCGCGATTTCGTGATGGCGGCCCGGCCGAGAAAAACATGCGCCACCGTTGTCGCCGCGGGATGACGCGCCATCTGTCTCATCCGGATAGGATGAGTAAGGGGAGGACGACGATGCCAGCAAAAGAAAACCGTATCAGACAGCGCGCCTATGAAATCTGGGAGCGCGAAGGCCGGCCAGACGGAGAGGATATGAAGCATTGGCTTCAGGCATTTCAGGAAATCGCTGCGAGTGCCGACGCAGACAGTCAGCCGGCCAAGAAGCCGCGCGCGAAGAAGGCCACAAGCGCCGACAAAGCGGCAAAGCCAAAGGTCGCAAGCAAATCCAAGGGTGGCGCGCAGAGCGTTCCAACGACAACTCCACCGCCGAAAGCTGCCAAGGCTGTCGCGGGCGTCACCAAGCACTGACGGGTCTGTCCGGGCAGCAATTCGCTCGACAGGCGTAAAGCTCTTAAACAAGCGGGGCGCCTTGATGGGCGCCCCGCGATCAGTTGTCTTTCGCGAAAATGAATCTCGTGCAGATCAGAGCGATCTGACATTTTCCGCCTTCGACTTGCCGGTCTTCCGGTCCTGGCCGAGATCGTAAGAGACGCTCTGGCCTTCCTTCAGCGCATCGCCGTACTCCAGCGAGGAGACGTGGACGAAGACATCAGGTCCTCCGCTTTCCGGCGTGATGAAGCCAAAGCCCTTGTCCTGATTGAAAAACTTAACCTTGCCAGTCGGCATGATATCCTCTTGTGTTTGCGCTTATTGTGGAGCGGCAAACTAGCCTTCGCATTCTGCGAGATCAACCCGGTCCGAACATTCGGTTTTCTCGACATCCTCATCTGTTTGGCGCCCCATTCGCTGCGGGGAATCGGGAAGTTTTCTTCGCATCGACAGCGCAGGTTCTTTTAGGGCGGCGCCATACCTTCTCGCCGGTGAGTTATAGAACGTCCGACGGACCATGTGCATTGGTGAGACGGGTCAATCCGTTCGTCGGGCTTCCTCTGTGTTCCGCCGAAGGAACAAGGCCGCGCGATATCAGCCGAACCGCCCGGCAGCTGCGCCTGGATGAACTGTTGTAATAGCCGGCTGCCTGATTGATCGACTTGTGCCGCGACTGTTCCATCGCTTCGAGGAGCGGGTTCCGCGCATTTGCGCCTCCGTCAGAAATCCCGATCGCAGGCCGTGGGCCGAAAATGAAGAGGGATCGAGACCCGCTTGGCCGCACCGTGTCTTGAGGATCAGGTTGACAGATTGGCCGGTGAGGGCGCGAGGGCTGACATTGCCCCATTGGTCGATCGGCCGAAACACCGGACCGGCGACAATTCCCGCCGCATTGAGCCAGTCCCTCAGCGCAATTACCGGCCGGCTGATCAAGAGCACCGTCTCGTCGTCATCGGCAGTGGCGTTCTTGGTTCGCCCGAGCCGGATAATGAGGCAAGGGAGGGTAGGCGAGGTGGCTTCGGCCGGATCCTGCGGTACAGGATCGTCCTCGACCAAGTCTTCGACGCGAAGGCCGGCGACTTCGCACCGCCTGCGTCCACCGGAGGCGAAGGCCAGGAGCAATAACGCCCGATCGCGCATTGCGACGAGGCCGTCGCCGTGGCATGTGACGAGCAACTGCGCCAGCACGTCTCCTGTTACGGCTTTCGCGCTCTCGCGCCGGCGCGGCCGATCGGAGGCTCTGACGGCAAGCCTCAGCGCTGTCTTGAGGGCTGGACTGGAGAAGCTTTCCGTCATGCCACGCCAGCGTGTGAGGATCGACCAGGAGGTCAGGCGGCGACGGACCGTGTCAGGGGCATGCGGTCCGAGAGCTTTCAACACCCCTGTATCGCGCAGGCGCTGTTCGACATCTGGCGGCATGCCATGTGTTGCGTCGGCGGCGCGCTTGACCGGATCCCAGAGATGATGCGCAACGAACTTCAACAGCATCGCTTCCGGCGCCGACCAGGGCAGGGGAGACCCGGTTGCAAGCCGTGCCCCATTCCTCGAGATAGCCGAGGTCTAAAGCGAGCGCACGCAGCGTGTTTTCGCCCATCCCCTCCTGCGCCAGGTGCTTGAGCGTGGCGACGTCGTCATCCGTCAGAAGTCCTGCAAGTTGATCGCCCCGATTAAAGGGCAGGATTGCCTCGAGCGCATCAAGTTCGGTTGCGCGACGAAGCAACTCCTCATCGGCTTTTGGGGTTATCGGCTTCAATTTTTCCCCTCGAAGAGCAGAGCTTGTCGGTTTTCCGGATCTGTTCGATGGCGAGCGTACATGGGTTGGAATCTACTGGCAGGATTATATGTCGAAAGGCAGGACGACTTGCTCTCCCGCGTCCTTTGAGCCCTTCAACAGACATGTTGTCAGCCTGTCTCGGTCGTCTTGATCAAGCATGGCTGCGCCGGCGCGGATTGCATATTGCCACGCCGCACCGCGTTCCCAAGCCTCGTTATAGACGAGGGCGAGGTCCGTTGCCCGTCTCGTCTGTAAGAGGGCCTCGAAGAGAAGTGCGGCTTGGCAGATATCTTTGTCCCGCTTGACGGCTGCTTGCCCGTCGGCATGCCTGCGGCCGGCGACGATCAGCTTATGAACGGCATAGCGCGACGGATCGGGAACCGTTACGGGCACGCCGCTCTTGTGAAGGAGCATCGTCCTCACAGGGTCGCGGATGAGGAAGTCGAGGAAGCGTAAAGGATCGGCGCTGGCTCCGCCCAGCGCCGGCATCTTTGCGGGCAGGTCGAGATAGTCGTCGGTTCCGCGGTTTGAGGTCAGGAATTCGACCCTATAGCCGGTCGAAGTCTGAAACGCCGACGAGGCCGCTGCACCCGAGCGGTGTGGAACGGCCCTAAAGGAGGGATCGATCCGCTGCAGCAGATCGAGGATTGGCGGAAGGCTGTCCTCGACCTCGGATGAAATCGCGTAATCCTGAGCGATGTCCGCGTCCCCGGTCAGAATGGAGGCCATCGGCAAGCGAACGCCCAAGAGACCGCTATAGGTCTGGAACGCGACCGTTCCGATCAATACGCCGCGTAACCGGAAGAGACCGCCCGCTGCCAAGGCCTCGACCACATCTCCGGTCATGGCGTCGGGCGCGATCATTCCGCCCTCGCGGGTCAGAGACGACACGATTCGCCTGCGCGCTTTCAGATCGTCCTTCTCGACCTTGTGGGCTGCGACACGCTGTGCGACATCTGAATCTTCGGCAGGCCCGACGTAACGGCGGGCCCTCCCGCCCTGCCCGTCGGGAATGTCGAAATACCAGTATTTCCTATCCTTGACGGTCACCGGCGTGAACCGTCCCTCCGCTGGGAAATCGGCCGTCCAGGCAGCATCGCGCGATCGCTGGCCGAGCTCGGCAAGCATCGTCTGGTACATGAGGTCGATTGGCTTCATGAATTCACCAGTGCGTTATACCTTTTTCCCAAAAAGGTATAACTGGTGACGTGACTGGCTGCAAGGGCGTTTGGGCCGTCGCGTTATACCTTTTTAGGAAAAAGGTATAACGCGTGGCAGGACCGATAAATGCTCCATAGGATGATGGCAAGCCGTCATCTGCCATCTTGATGGCAGAACTGCGGTGCCTTATATTGCCTCCAAAGGAGATCGCAATGGCCGCACCACAACTTTCTGTTCGCAGTTCCAAGGCGCGGGATTTGGCTCACCGTCTGGCGCGTCGCGAAAATCGTTCGATCGCTGAAGTGGTCGAACGTGCGCTTGAAGCCTACGAGACACGCGAGGCGGGGCGTGAGCCTGCGTCCGCCTTCTATGCACGCGTAAACGCGCAAGCTGCCACGGACATCGATCTGGAAGCTGTCATTCAAGAAAGCCGTCATCCGAATCAGGGCATCGAGCTTTGATATTCCTCGATACGAATGTCGTCTCTGAGACGTTGAGGAAGGATCCTAACGAAGCCGTGATGGCATGGCTGGTTCGGTTCGACGCCGAATTGGCCCTGCCCACCGTGACAGTCGCCGAGATCGCTTTCGGTATCCAAAAGATCAAGCCGGACCAGAGGGCGGACCGCTTGGAACAAGGGCTGGCCGAATGGCGCCGCCGATTTGCCGATCGGATGTTTGTCCTGACGGAAGAAGCAGCACTTGCCTACGGAGAAATCATGGGGCAAGCGGCGCGTCAGGGCCGCCCAATGTCGGCACCCGATGGAATGATCGCCGCAGTCGCTCGCGTGAACGGCGCACGACTGGCCACGCGCAATCTCAAGGATTTTGAAACGGCGGGTCTCGATCTTGTCAACCCGTGGGATTTTTGATCGCCGCAAACGTGCTTATTTTTGCCGTTATGTATGGCCGAGCCGCTAAAGGCGTTCCCGCTGGGACTGGTTCTGAGAGCGTGTCCGGAGGTTTCGAGTTACGGGCAGGGCGGGGTGATTGCGAGCTGATGGCGGCGGCCGTAACGGTCCGGTCGATGCTGGGGGTGAGCCCCTCGGCCTATCAGGACGCCTCGAGGCGATGGGGCCGAAACCTTCGATGGATATCGACCCAAATTGGCTTACCAACTCGCGGCTGTGACCTTGGTTGCGTTAGCCGCGCCAGATCTGATCAGGCTTCAAAAGCGAGCGCCAGGCTATTCTCGTGGCCCAGCGGAGCAGCAGCCTCCTGATCTGATGAGTTTTGCTGACGGGCGATACCGTCGATCGCAGCGCGGGCGATCAGGTCGCAGTACAGAGCGATGGCGCGCGAAGCGTCGTCGTTGCCCGGGATCGGATAGTCGATCAGGTCCGGATCGCAGTTCGAGTCGATAATGGCAACGACAGGGATGCCGAGACGCTTGGCTTCGTCGATGGCGATCTTTTCCTTGTTGGTGTCGATGATGAACATCAGGTCCGGCGTACCGCCCATGTCCTTGATACCGCCGAGGGTCCTGTCGAGCTTTGCGCGCTCGCGCTCGAGGTTTAGGCGCTCCTTCTTGGAGTAGCCGGACTGCTCGGACGACAGGATTTCGTCGAGCTTGCGCAGGCGCTGGATCGAGTTGGAGATCGTCTTCCAGTTCGTCATCATGCCGCCGAGCCAACGCGAATTGACGTAGTACTGGGCAGAACGCTTGGCCGAGTCAGCGATCAGCTCGGAAGCCTGACGTTTGGTGCCAACGAAGAGAACGCGGCCGCCACGAGCAACGGTGTCGGACACGACCTGCAGGGCGCGCGACAGCATCGGAACGGTCTGAGCCAGGTCGATGATGTGGATGTTGTTACGATCGCCGAAAATGTACGGCTTCATCTTCGGGTTCCAG
>NZ_AJWE01000124.1:0-57819 GCF_000281145.1 Rhizobium sp. CF142
CGGCAGCCGCCACAAGGCGGTGCTGACGGCGGACGACATGGCCAACTGGTCGGCAACGATCGAAGAGCCGCAGACCTACGACTATCACGGCTGGACGGTTGCCAAGATCGGCCCCTGGGGTCAAGGCCCTGTCTTCCTACAGACGCTGTCGCTCCTCAAGGATATGGACATCGCCTCTATGGCGCCTGATGGAGCGGATTTCGTCCATACTGTCACCGAGGCCATGAAACTCGCCTTCGCCGACCGCGAGGTTTACTACGGCGATCCTGACTTCGCCGATATACCACTAGACCATCTTCTCTCGGACACTTACGCCGCCGGCCGCCGCAAGCTCATCACGGGCGAAGCCTCCTTCGATCTTCGCCCCGGCAAGGTGGCGGGTTTCGAGCAGCAATATGATGTGACGATGGCGATGCTCGGCGCCGATTCCAAGACCGGTGCCGTCTACGAGCCGACCATGGCGCATCTGACGGAAAAGCGCGGCGACACCGTCCACATCGACGTCATCGACCGGGAAGGCAATATGGTCTCGGTCACCCCCTCGGGCGGCTGGCTGCAGTCCTCGCCGATCATTCCGGGCCTCGGCTTCTGCCTGAATTCGCGCGCCCAGATGTTCTGGCTGAAGCCCGGACTGCCGACATCGCTTGCTCCTGGCAAGCGCCCCCGCACGACGCTCACGCCTTCGCTCGCCCTTTATGAAGGACGCCCGACGCTCGCCTTCGGCACGCCTGGCGGCGACCAGCAGGAACAGTGGCAGCTCTCCTTCTTCCTGCGTTATGTACACCACAAGATGAACCTGCAGGCGGCAATCGACCAGCCGCTCTTCCACACCTCGCATTTCCCCGGCTCCTTCTATCCGCGCACGCGTGAACCGGGCGGTCTGATGGTAGAAGGCAATTTCAGCACTGCTGTTCTCGACAGTTTGCGTGCCCGCGGCCACAAGCTCACCGTCGCCGAGCCTTGGACCATCGGCCGCCTGACGGCAGCCCGCCGCGATGCCGACGGGCTGTTGCGTGCCGCTGCCACGCCGCGCCTCATGCAGGCCTATGCGATCGGGAGATAAGCATGACCTGGTCCATCGTCGCCCGTGATCCTGAGACAGGTTATCTCGGCATTGCCGTCGCCACCCGCTTCTTTGCAGTCGGCGGGCTAGTGCCGCATATCCGCGGCGGCATCGGCGCAGTCGCGACGCAGGCTTTCGTCAGCCCGCTCTATGGTAGCGATGGGCTCGCTTTGCTTGCTACCGGCAAGGCGCCGGATGAGATCATCGCCGAACTGACCGCCCGTGATGCCGGCCGAGACCAGCGCCAGCTTCACCTGATCGATGCTCGCGGCCGCAACGCCGCCTTTACCGGCGCCAAATGCATCGATTGGGCCGGTCATCTGATCGACGACAATGTTTCCGTCGCTGGCAATATGCTGGCTGGCCCTGATGTGGTCGCACAGACGCTTGCCACCTACAAGAAGGCGATGGATAAGCCCTTCATCGAGCGCCTGCTCGAAGCCATGCAGGCCGGCGAGGATGCCGGCGGCGACAAGCGTGGCAAGCAGTCTGCCGCCCTCCTCGTCCATCGCGATCAGGATTATCCCTGGCTCAGCATCCGCGCGGACGATCATCCCGATCCGCTCGCCGAACTGCGCCGGCTCTATGTGGTGGCACAGGAGCGCTACATGCACGTCGCCGAAACCATGGCGACCAAGGCCAACCCGAACGGAATGATTGACAGGCGCGAGATCGATGAAAAGATCGCGGCGCTGGAAGCCGCGCGCCTTGCGGAAGGACGGCCGTCTGCCTCTTTCGCCACGCCTTTGAAGACCTGAAGCCTCTCCGGAAGAAGAACCCGCCTCCGGCACAAAAAGAATAAGGGAACGATATGAGTGATCAGCCTGCAGCATCCGTCTCTCCGGTTCTTTCCGTCCGGAACCTGACAACCTCTTTTCTCGCCGACGGCGAGTGGAGATCCGTCGTCCGCAATGTCTCCTTCGATGTCATGCCAGGAGAAACGGTCGCCATCGTCGGCGAGAGCGGGTCCGGCAAGAGCGTCACCTCGCTTTCCATCATGCGCCTGCTCGCCAAGGGCTCAAGCCACGTCGAAGGCAGCGTCACGCTCAATGGACGCGATATCCTTTCCCTCTCCGACAAGGAGATGCGTTCCGTGCGCGGCAAGGATGCCGCCATGATCTTTCAGGAACCGATGACCAGCCTGAACCCGATCTTCACCATCGGCCGGCAGATTTCCGAGGCGCTCACCTGCCACGGCGATATCAGCAAGGCTGACGCAAGGGCCGAGACAATCCGCCTCCTGGAAAAGGTGCGCATTCCGAACGCCGCATCCCGCTTCGATGAATATCCGCACCAGTTTTCCGGCGGCATGCGCCAGCGCGTCATGATTGCCATGGCACTCGCATCAAGGCCGAAGCTTCTGATCGCCGACGAACCGACCACCGCACTCGACGTCACCATCCAGGGCCAGATCCTCGACCTCATCAAGGTGCTGCAGGAAGAGGAAGGCATGTCCGTTCTCTTCATCACCCATGACATGGGCGTCGTCGCCGAGATCGCCGATCGCACTATCGTCATGTATCGCGGCGAAGCGGTCGAAACCGGCACGACGGACGATATCTTCAATCGTGGCAAACATCCCTATACGCGCGCCCTGCTCTCTGCCGTGCCGCGGCTCGGCTCGATGGATGGCCGCAAGTGGCCGCTGCGTTTCCCGGTGATTGACACCGCGACCGGCGAACGCCGCGAGCCGGTAGAAGTGGCCGAAACCGTCGACCGCCGAAAGACGCCGATCCTCGAAGTGAAGAACCTCGTCACCCGCTTCGATATTCGCGGCGGTCTCCTCGGCCGCAAGACCGGCGCCATTCATGCGGTCGAGGACGTTTCCTTCGAACTTTTCCAGGGCGAGACGCTGTCGCTCGTCGGCGAATCCGGCTGCGGCAAATCCACCACCGGACGTTCGATCACACGCCTGGTGCAGCCGAACGCCGGCTCTGTCAGCCTTGACGGCTATGACGTGCTGAACCTCGACGCGATCAGCCTGCGTCAGATGCGCCGCAGCATCCAGATGATCTTCCAGGACCCCTTCGCCAGCCTCAATCCGCGCATGACGATAGGGGCTGCCGTCGCCGAACCCATTGTCGAACACGGGCTCGGCACCCGTGCTCAGGCCCGCGAAAAGGCCGCCGACCTGCTCGAACGCGTCGGCCTGAAGCCGGACATGATGAAGCGTTACCCGCATGAATTTTCCGGCGGCCAGCGCCAGCGCATCTGCATCGCCCGCGCTCTTGCGCTCGACCCGAAGGTGATCGTCGCGGACGAAAGCGTGTCCGCCCTCGACGTTTCGATCAAGGCGCAGGTCTGCAATCTGCTGATGGATTTGCAGCAGAGCCTCAACCTCGCCTTCCTTTTCATCTCCCACGACATGGCGGTGGTCGAACGCGTCAGCCACCGCGTTGCGGTCATGTATCTCGGCGAGATCGTCGAGATCGGCCCGCGCGAAGAGCTCTTCCGCAATCCGCAGCATCCCTACACCAGGAAGCTGATGGCGGCTGTTCCGGTGCCCGATCCCGCCCGCCGCGGCATCCGCCGCAACCTCGGCACCGACGAACTGAAAAGCCCCGTCCGTCCCGTGGGTTACGTGCCTCCGAAGCGTCAGTTCCGTGAGGTCGTAGCAGGCCATATGGTACGGACGGAGGAAGCTGCCTGAGCTAGTCCAGGAGGCTCAACGGACAGTTTAGGGATGGTAGGTATTGCACGGAACGGACCACATACGGGGGGTGCGGTTTAATCCCTTTTGCTGCATCGCTTATATCATTTATTCCAGATATTATTTCAGTGGGAATTATTAACGCCAATCGGCGACGTTTGTGTTCTCTTATCCTTGCGAATCAAAAAGGTTTGATTTGCCTGGGGGCAGCCACCATGTTGAAGCATGGGGCGATAGAACAGTTGGGCAGGAGCACATGCTGCAACGGATTGAAGACATTGATGCCGCGCTAGTCGATAGGCTGCAGCATTCAGCGTTCAAATATTTCCTGAAATATTCTAATTCTGAAAACGGCCTTGTGCCGGATACGTCGATCCCCGGCGTGCCGGCGAGCATCGCCGCGGTCGGCTTCGGACTTTCCTCCTATCCCGTCGGCGTCGAGCGCGGCTGGATCAGCCGCGCGGAAGCTGCCGAACGCGTCTTCAACACGCTGCATTTTTTCGCCAACGCCAAGCAGGGCACGGAACGCCACGCGACCGGGCATCGCGGTTTCTTCTACCACTTCCTGCACGTGGATACCGGCAACCGCGCCTGGAACAGCGAGCTTTCGACCATCGATACTGCTCTGCTCGTCGCCGGTATCCTGACCGCCGCGCAATATTTCGACGGCGAGGATCAAACCGAGACCGAGATTCGCGCGCTCGCAAAATTCATCTATGAGCGCGTCGACTGGCGCTGGGCGCTGAACAAGGGCGATTGTATCTCGATGGGCTGGAAGCCCTCTTCGGGCTTTCTGCGCTGGCGCTACCATGGCTTCGATGAAGCGATCATTCTCTACACACTGGCGCTGGCATCACCGACCTACCCGATCCCGCAATCGAGTTATGACGCCTTCACGGCAAGCTATTCGTGGATGATCTTCAACGAGCAGCCCTATCTCTATGCCGGCCCGCTCTTCATCCATCTCTTCTCCCATGCCTGGATCGATTTCCGAGGCATCCAGGACAAGCCGATGGTCGAGCGGAACTGGGACTATTTCCGCAACACGCAGGTCGTCATCAACGTCCAGCGCGACTACGCGGAACGCAATCCCGGCCAGTTCGTCGGCTACAGCAAGGATATCTGGGGCTTCACGGCTTGCGATGGCCCGCCGCCGACGCGGCGCATGCGCGGTGGCCGCAGCCCGAAAGTACTGGGTTATGCTGCCCGCGGTGCTCCGCTCGGCCCCGATGACGGCACGATCGCGCCCTGGGCAGCGCTCGGCTGCCTGCCCTACGACCGGCAGGCTGCCCTGGACGGCACCAAGGCGCTGCTGACGACCTATCCGAACCTGCTCCTGGAAGGCGGCTTCCCTGGCGGCTTCAACCCGACAGTCCAGACCAAGCGGCCTGAGGGTTGGGTCGATGACCGAACCGTGGCCATAGACCAGGGCCTTCTCGTCATGACGATCGAGAACGACCGCTCAGACTTCATCTGGAAGCTGATGCGCAAGTCGCCGGTCATCCGCCTCGGCCTCGAGCGCGCTGGCTTCACCGGCGGCTGGCTGGCCGGCGAAGAGCCGCAGGAGCTGGTTCTGAAGGCAGGCTGAACTTATCGCGAAAAGACGTGCGCCTTGCCGGCGATATCGAGGCGAACGAGATCGCCCCGCACCGGCAACGCCACGCTCGATGTCTTGATGAGGATCGGCGGCAGGGCGACAGCGGCAAGCGACACCGCCACCGTGCAGGTCGCGCCGCCGAATTCTACATCCACGACACGCCCGCCATATTTCGCGTTGTCCTCACCGACAACGACGCGGATCTGCTCCGGCCGCAGCATGATTTCCGCCTTGCCCTGATGGGCTCCCTCAACCGGCACGCTGCCGAGCGCACAATCGGCAAAACCATTCTTGATGATCGCCGGCAGCATCACCGCATCGCCAAGGAAAAGCGCCGTCTCGCGATCCCGCGGCTTGAGATAGAGCGTCTGCGGCGTGCCGGCCTGCACAAGCCTCCCTTCGCGCAATACCGCAACCTGATCGGCAAAGGACAGGGCCTCACCCTGATCGTGGGTCACGAGGACGGCGGTGATGCCGGCGGCCTGCAACACGCGGGCCACGGCCTTTCGCATGTTTTCACGGAGGCCCGTATCCAGGGCCGAAAACGGCTCATCCAGCAGCATCAGGCGCGGCCGGCGGCCGAGCGCACGGGCAAGCGCCACACGCTGCTGCTGGCCGCCCGAAAGCTGGTGCGGGCGGCGATCCAGCATACTGTTTTCCAGCTCCACCATTTCCAGAAGGTCGCGAATTCGCTTTTCGCGATCCGGCGCGCCGCGCTCGAAACCGAAACCGATATTTTCTGCGACACTTAGGTGCGGAAAGAGAGCGCCATCCTGCGAGACGATGCCGATGCCGCGCTTGTGGGCGGGAACACACGCCGGCCCGTCAGCGAGCACCTCACCATCGAGCGTCACCCGGCCGACATCAGGCTGTTCGAAGCCGGCAATGATGCGCAGCAGCGTCGTCTTGCCGGAACCGGAGGGACCGACAACCGCCGTGCGGCTGCCCGCCTGCACTTCAAGCGAGATATCCTTCAAGGCCTGAACCGGCCCATAACGCTTGCTGATAGCGTCGATCGTAAGCAGCGTCATTGGCCGGCCGTCCGTTTCGATTGGGCATAGAGCATGAGGGTGAGCGGCAGCGACAGCACGACCATCATGAAGGCATAGGGTGCTGCGGAGACATAATCGATCTCGCTGGTCATCGACCAAAATTTCGTCGCCAGCGTATCGACGCCGTTTGGCGACAACATCAGCGTCGCCGTCAGTTCATTGGTGATGCCGAGTGCTGCGAGCGCCACGCTGGCGGCGGCCCCCGGCGCTGCGAGCCGCATGGTTATCTGGCGCACGGCCTGTCCCGGCGTGCGGCCAAGCCCCATTGCCGCCCGCTCCAGCTCGACAGGCGCCTGCGCAATGCTGGCGCGCAGGCCGACCATGGCGCGCGGCAGGAAGAGCAGTACATAGGCGACGAGCAGCGTTGCAAAGGTCTGGTAGAGCGGCAGGATGAGACGGACGGTGATCGAGACAAGCGCAAGCGCCACGACGACACCGGGCAGCGAACCGACATAATAGTGGCAGGCTTCGAGGATGCGCTGGAGGCGGCCCGGCGCGCGCACCGAGAGCCAGGCCATAGGGGCAGCAGCGATCGTCGTCAGCACGCCACCGGCGACGGCGAGAACGATCGTCTGTGCAAAGGCACTCGCCACCTCGATGCGCCAGATGCCGAGCCCACCGAGATAGAGCCAACGGCCGAGCGTGATCAGCGGCACGCCGAGCGTCAGCGCTGCGAGGACGATCGGCAGCGCCACGGCGGGCACGACGAACCAGCCGAGCCGGCGACGGTCTGCCGGGCGCGCTGAGCCGGAGCCAACGCGGGCATATCGCTCATTGCCGCGCAGCAGGATCTCGAGGCCGAGCAGGAACAGGCAGCAGGCGACGAGCACGCCGCCGAGCATGTTGGAAGCCGGGCTGTTGTAGGAAGACTGGAACTGATCGACGATCGCGGTCGCAAAGGTATCGAAGCGGATCATCACGAACAGACCATATTCCGACAGCAGGTGCAACGCGATCAGCAGCGAGCCACCGCAGATGGCCAGGCGAAGCTGCGGCAGGACCGTGCGGAAGAAGACCCGCCACGGATCGAGGCCAAGCGAAGCAGCGGCATCCTCGATGGCCGGATCGAGCCGGCGCAGTGCCGCGGCAACCGGCAGATAGAGGAACGGGTAATAGGCAAGCACCGAAACGAATACGCCGCTCTGCAACCCGCGCATGCCTGGAAGCAGGCTCACCCAGGCATAGGAATGCACGAAGGCCGGCACGGCAAGCGGGGCGATGGCCAGCCATGCCCAGAGCCGTGCGAACGGGATATCTGTCCGCTCCGTCAGCCAGGCAAGTGTGACGGCAAGCGCGATAGACAGCGGAACGGTGATCGATTCCAAAAGAACCGTATTGACGAGAAGCTCGCCGACGCGCGGGCGAAAGACCAGCGTTTTTACCGTTTCCCAGCCGACATCATAGGTCACCCAGGCGATGAAGCCGAGCGGCACGAGGCTGAAGATCGCTACGATCGATGCGAGGAGAACGACGGAAGCGTGCGGCATGCGCCAGCGCGGCAAAACCATTCGCGAAGCCCTTGGCGCCTCGTTGCCGGATGCGAGCAATCTATTGTCCTGCAGCAAGGCCGATGCCTTCACACGCTGAAAAAGGAAGGCAACCGCCTTTGAGGAGCGGTTGCCGGATTTTGTCATGCCCTAAGGTTTTCTTGAGCCAAAAGCAATAGTTTTGGCTGGAAGAAGACTGCGGCAGAAAGGTTAGATAAGGCCGGCGGCCGTCATCAACTCTACGACCTTCTTGCTGTCGAGCGTCGAGGCTTCGACCTTTGGGGCACTAAGGTCGGCAAGCGGTACCAGCTTGTCGTTGGAGGCTGCATCCTTGCCGATGGCGTATTCAAAGGAATCCCCGTCCTTGAGCACGGTCTGACCTGCCTTGCTGGTGAGATACTTGATGAAAGCCTGAGCTTCCTTCATGTGTTGCGTGGACTTCAGGATACCGCCGCCCGAAACGGAAACGAAAGCACCCGGATCCTGGTTCTTGAAATAGTGCAGGCCGACATTCTTGCTGTTCTCGCCGGTCTTGGCCTGATCGCCGAACCAGTAATAGTGATAGATGATTGCGCCTTCGACTTCGCCAGCGTTCACGGCCTTCATGGCAACGCTGTTGCCCTTGTAGGGGGTGGCGTTGTCCTTGAGGCCCTTCAGCCAGGTCTTGGTAGCGTCTTCACCCTTCAACTGCAGGAAGGCGGCAACGATTGCCTGGAAGTCTGCGCCGGCGGGAGCGGCACCCCAGCGGCCCTTCCAGGCCGGATCCTGAAGGTCGAGCATCGACTTCGGCAGCTTGTCTTCGGTCAGCTTCGTCTTGTCATAGGCAAAGACGGTGGTGCGCGCGGCAATGCCGGTCCACATGCCATCAACCGGGCGATACTGCTCCGGAACCTGGTCCAGCGTGTCCTTCTCGATCGGCGCGAACAGGCCTGCGCCGTCGACCAGCGTCATGGCCGGCGAGTTTTCGGTGAGGAAAACGTCGGCGGGCGAAGCATCGCCTTCCTGGATGATCTGATTGGCGAACTGCATATCGCTGCCCTGGCGCATGGTGACCTTGATGCCGGTCTCCTTGGTGAAGGCATCGATCCATTCGCGGCCGAGGCTTTCGTGCTGGGCATTGTAGACGACGATGCCTTCGGACTGCTGCGCATTGGCACTGCCTGCGAGTGCGGTGGCCGCGAGAAGTGAAGCGGCAAGCGCAAGCGCGCCGGAAAGACGGTTAAGAGCAATTTTCATGATGGCCTCCGTGGCGATGTCACCCGAACTCCCAAGGGTGATGGCAGGCGTATATTTTTGTTGACTGATTACTTCAAGTTTCGAGGTCAAAAATAACATCACATTATCTTGACTCAATCTTTCATCTTCGCGGGGAATAAATCCGGATTTCGTCAAAAAAAGCGACGCCGGTGAGGCGTCGCTTTTTAGATTCCAATGCGTTAGCTTATTCGACGTCGAACTTGACGCCCTGCGCCAGCGGCAGGGTCTTGCCGTAATTGACGGTGTTGGTGGAGCGTCGCATGTAAGCCTTCCAGGCATCCGAACCGGATTCACGGCCGCCGCCTGTCTCCTTCTCGCCGCCAAAGGCTCCGCCGATCTCAGCACCGGACGGACCAATATTGACATTGGCGATGCCGCAATCCGAACCGCGCGAAGACAGGAAGGTCTCAGCTTCGCGCATATTGTTTGTGAAGATCGAGGACGACAGGCCCTGCGGCACGGCGTTGTGCAGCTCCAGCACAGCGTCGAAATCGCTATACTTGATGACGTAGAGGATCGGCGCGAAGGTTTCCTGCTCGACCGGGCCGGTCTGCTCAGACATTTCGACGAGTGCGGGACGAACATAGAAGGCTTCTGCCGAACCGTTCTCGACGCGCTCACCACCGACAATAGCGCCGCCGGCGGCCTTTGCCTGACCGAGGGCCGTCTGCATCTTGTCAAAGGCCTGCCCGTCAATCAGCGGGCCGACCAACGTGCCCGTTTCCAGCGGGTTGCCGATCGTCACCGAACCATAGGCCTTCTTCAGCCGCGGAACGAGCTGGTCGTAGACGCTCTCATGCACGAAGAGACGGCGCAGCGTCGTGCAGCGCTGGCCGGCCGTGCCCATGGCCGCGAAGGCAACGCCCCGCAGCGTCAGATCAAGATCAGCCGTCGGGCAGACGATTGCGGCATTGTTGCCGCCAAGCTCCAGGATTGCGCGGGCAAAGCGCTGCGACAGGCGCGGACCTACGGCACGGCCCATGGCCGTGGAGCCGGTGGCCGAAACGAGCGGGATCTTCGGATGGTCGACCAGCACTTCGCCAACCTCGCGACCGCCGATCAGGAGCGTCGAGAGATTTGCCGGCGCCTTGCCGCCTTCGGCAACAAAACGCTTCAGCGCCTTCTCGAACAGCGCCTGGACGGCAAGCGCCGTCAGCGGCGTCTTTTCCGAAGGCTTCCAGACCGTGGAATTGCCGCAGACGATGGCGAGTGCTGCATTCCACGACCAGACAGCCACAGGGAAATTGAACGCCGAGATGATGCCGATCGCGCCAAGCGGATGCCAGCTTTCCATCATCCGGTGCTCGGCGCGCTCGGTGGCGATCGTCAGGCCATAGAGCTGGCGGGAAAGGCCGACGGCGAAATCGCAGATGTCGATCATTTCCTGCACTTCGCCAAGGCCTTCGGAGGTGATCTTGCCGACTTCGATCGAGACCAGCCGGCCGAGCGCAACCTTGGAGGCACGCAGCTCTTCACCGAGAAGACGGACCAGTTCGCCGCGCTTCGGCGCCGGAACAGCCCGCCATTCAAGGAAAGCCTTGTGCGCCGCGTCGATCGCTGCCTTGGCGTCGGCAACGGAATGTTCCCTGAGCTTGCCAATTTCCTTGCCGGTGATCGGCGAAGTGACGGACAGCGTACCGCCCGCATAGCTCTTGGCATCGACGCCGAGATCGGCGAGCAGCTTGGCGGTTTCGGTGGCGAGATCGAGGACGGCGATGGTCATTGTCTTGGTTCCAGTCTTGTTGTTCTCAGAAACGGGCATCGGCGAAATGGGCGACCTGAGCGCCGGCTTCGTACCATAATTCCCTAAGCGTGCGGAAGCTTGGCTCGCGAGGATCGGTCAGTGGCAAAGGCAGATCCGCTTCGCCCATCCGGCCAAGAATATGCTCCGCCAAAGTACGGCCGAACACTGTACCGGGCGCAATCCCGCGGCCATTATAGCCCGAAAAGCCGATGACATTGGGAGCGAATTTGTGGAAGCGCGGCAGTGCATTGTCGGTCATGCCGATCTGGCCGTACCATTCACATTCGAATTCGATATCACCGATCTCGGGGAAGAGCCGCTTCAGCGAGCGCTTGGCCCAGCCCTTGTGTACGGAAAGACCGGTGTTGCGCAACGCCCCGACACTGCCGAAGACAAGCCGCCCGGCCTGATCCATGCGGAAGGAGGAAAGAATCTCCTTCGTATCCCATACGCCTTCGCGATTGGGCAGGATCGACTGACGCAGATTGTGGCCGAGCGGCACGGTCGCGAAATTGAAATAGGGCAGAAACACCTGCTCGTTGCGCACCTGCTCCCAAGGGCCGGTGCTGTAGGCATCCGTCGCCACGATAATCCACTCAGCGCTCACCTGCCCGCGTTCTGTCTTTACCAGCCAGCGGCTGCCCTGCCGCTCGGTCGCGATAACGGGGCTTGCCGTATGCAACACGACACCCGCCTTCTGCGCCGCATGGGCAAGCCCGCGCGCATAGGCAAGTGGCTGCAGCGTGCCGGCCCGCATGTCGAGCAGCGACCCGGCATAGACATTCGTGCCGATGCGTTTTGCCGTCTCATCCGCATCGAGCAACGCCACGGGCGCGCCGCGCGCCGACCATTGTTTGTAGCGCTCCGCGACTTCCTTCAACCCATCGGGACCGACGGCGCAATGCAGAGTGCCTTGTTTCTCCAGCTCGCAAGCAATGCCGTGCTTTTCGATCAGCGCCATGACCAGCTGCGGCGCATTGCCAAGCAGATCAAGCAAGCGTTCGCCATAGACCGGGCCGAGCACACCGGGCAGGTCATCAGGCATGACCCACATGCCGGCATTGATGAGGCCGACATTGCGACCCGCACCGCCGAAACCGATCTCCTTCGCCTCCAGGAGCACGACCCGCGACCCGGCCTCGGCCAGATGCAGGCCGGAGGAAAGGCCCGTATAGCCCCCGCCGACGACGACGACATCGGCCTCGGTGGCGCCCTCCAGCACAGAGGTGACGGGCGGCTGGGGAGCAGTCTTTTCCCACAGGCCGTGGGAGCGCGGATCATTGAACATCGGACAGTCCAGTCAGGATCGAAATCGGCACTCTAGCGCCGCCTCCGCCCTTGCGGAAGCGGCCAAATATCAGGCGACTGTCTTCAGCTTAAGGCCGGAAAGGCAGAGCTTTTCCATGGCCATGTCGAGCGAGGCAGCCTGTCGCTCGGCATAGAGCGCGAGCTCGTCCTGGACCTTCGCGCCGAGCGCCTCCTCGAAGGCATCCCGGTTCGAGCGTGTTGCATAATTCTGCTGCTGGTCCGTGCCGAGGTTCGACTGGAAGATACCGGCCGCGCTGACGGGCAGGAAATCCTCGTAGATAATGGGATCGAACCGCAGATAGCCCCTGGCAATCAACGCGTCCGGATCGGAGGGCAGCTGTCCCTTGGCCGCAATACCTTCTGGCGTCGCCGAATAGTGGAAGAAGGCAAGCCCCTCGCGCCGCAGTTCGTCCCAGCTGTCCGGCAGCGCTTTGAACCGCTCGGCAAGCTCGGCATCGTAGTCGCCGGCCTTGGCGCCGGATGCGCCGACCTGCACTTCGCCGCGCACCGAAGCAAGCAGCCGATCATAGAGCGCCCGGCCCTTGGCCGTCAGCGCCACGCCGCGCTGTTCGATCTCGCCGAAGCGGGCCGTATGCGTGCCTGATGTCGTCCCGGCCTCGCCGGTAAAAGCAATCGGCTCTTCCAGAGCCTTGAAGCTCGTCTGCCGCAGCAGGATATCGCAATTGCGCCGCGGCGGACCTTCGATGACGGCCTTGGGCGTGATACCGCGCTCCGGCATGCGCCGTTGCACTTCATCAATATCGAGCGTGCGCGGCGTCAGATGGTTGATATGCGGCCCCTTGAAGCTGACCACATCGGCAATGAGGCGGTGAGCGTCATGCAGACGCTTGTAGGTCCCGGCGCTGACCGTCGCCTCGCCGTGCCAGCGGAAGGTTTCCAACGCCTCGGCAACGAATTCCGCTGCCTCCGCGTCCGTCAGCCCGCCGGCCTTTTCATGCTGCTCGATGAGGGCAATGGCGCGCGGCGTATAGATGCACCGCCTGGCCAGAATCGCGGCGGCTTCCGCGCGCAGCTCTTCATCTTCGATCAGTTCCAGGCGCAACAGCGAGGTGAAGACACGGAACGGGTTGACGTTCAGCGCCGCCTCATCGACCGGCCGAAAGCAGGTGGAATGGACTGGAACGCCGGCGACCGAAAGATCGTAGTAACCGACCGACTGCATGCCCATGACGGCAAAGAGTCGGCGGATGGTGAACAGCTCTTCGGCGGTTCCGAGGCGGATCGCGCCATGGCGCTCGACATCGATGCGCTCAAGTTCGCCCGCACGCCGAAGCCGCTCGCTGAGTTCCTGGTCTCGCGCGAGGACTTCGGCGTTGACCTCCCCCACAAGCTCGATCAGCGTCCCGTATTGCGGCACTTCCATCCGGTACATCTGCGACATGGCTTCGGTGAAAAGCGAACGGATGCGATCCGTGGAGACGAAAGCGCCGGGCATGAGGAAACTCCGCGTTCATTCCGATTTTGCAGGATGGAGTTCTTTACAAGGCCGCCGAAGCCGTGAATATAGACGTTTCAGAAATAGTTCATTCTGAAATGGAATGATTATGCTCTCACCAAGACGTTTTTTGCCGTCGATCTCGCATCTCGCCGCCTTCGAGGCGGTCGCCCGCACCGGCAGCGTCACGTCAGCTGCCCGCGAACTCGACCTGACGCAGAGCGCTGTCAGCCGCCAGATCAAGGCGCTGGAGGAGCAACTCGGCGTCGAGCTTTTCCTGCGCGAACGCCAGACCGTGCGACTTACTCTTGCCGGAGACGCCTACGCGCGGGAGATCCGCGAGGCATTACGGCGCATCTCCAGCGCCTCGCTGAACCTCCGCGCCAACCCGCATGGCGGCACGCTGAACCTCGCCATTCTGCCGACCTTCGGCACGCGCTGGCTGGCGCCGCGCCTCGGCCGCTTCCTTGCCACTAATCCGGGCGTCACGATCAACCTCGTGACCCGGCTCTCCTCCTTCGATTTTCGGCTCGATTCCATCGATGCCGCCATCCACTTCGGCCACCCGCACTGGCCGGGCGCGGAGCTCGCCTTCCTGATGTCGGAACGCACGCTGCCCGCCTGCAGCCCGGATTTCCTCAAACGCAACGCGATCTCCCGCGCGGAAGACCTGCTGACAGTGCCCCTCTTGCATCTGACAACCCGGCCCGACGCCTGGGAACGCTGGTTTACCGACAACGGCGTCACCTTCGAAAGCGTGCACGGCATGCTGTTCGACCAGTTTGCGACGGCAGCGCAGGCGGCGATCGCCGGCCTCGGTGTCGCCCTGCTGCCGACTTTCCTCATCCAGGAAGAACTGAAGCGCGGCGATCTCATCGCCGCCGTCGACCGTGAGATGGAAAGCCGCGAACGCTACTATCTCGCTTTTCCGCCGGAACGCGCCGATTACGCGCCGCTCGCCGCCTTCCGCGACTGGATTGTCTCCGAAGCCCATTCGAGTCAGGAGACGTAAGGAACGGCTTGCATCGCAGCAGCGGTTTCGACCATTATGCGCGCCATCAGAATTCGATGCAGGAAATTCCCATGAAGCCGATCTTCGTCCAGCTCCAGTGTGCCCCAGGCAAGACCTACGAGGTCGCCGACGCCATCTACAAGACCGAACTGGTCTCGGAGCTCTATTCGACCAGCGGCAATTACGACCTGCTGCTCAAGGTCTATATCGAAGAAGGCCAGGATATCGGCAAGTTCATCAACGACAATATTGCCAACATCCCCGGCATCGTCCGTTCGCTGACGACATTGACCTTCAAGGCGTTTTGAACCGGTTAACCCTTTTGTTAATAAAGCCGATCGGGGCGCATCTTCATATACCGCACCTTAACGGCCGGCATGGCTGGTCATTCCCACAGAGAATAGGTGGGAAATGTCCGTCTCCATGACAGAGACCGTCAAGAAAAGGCCGCAGCTTATTGCTGCGCCTCTCATCGTGCACGTCGTACGCCAGTTTCTGCCGAACCGCGGCGGCCTGGAAGATGTGGTCGCCAATCTCGCCCGCCAGACCCTGAAACGCGGATACCGCGTTCGCGTCGTCACACTCGATTCCCTCTTTACGGCATCTGAAAACAAGCTACCGGCGCGCGAAACCATCGACGGCATCGAGATCGTGCGCATCCCCTGGTCGGGCAGCAGCCGCTATCCGCTGGCGCCGCAGGTGTTCCGTCATATCGGCGATGCCGACCTTATCCATGTCCATGCAATCGACTTCTTCTTCGATGCGCTAGCCTGGGGCAGGTTCCTGCACCGCAAGCCCATGGTCGTCACGACACATGGCGGCTTCTTTCACACGAAGAAATTCCTTGTTATCAAGAAGGTCTGGTTCAGGACGCTGACACGGCGCTCGGCGCTCGCTTATCGCCGCGTTATCTGCTGCAGCGCATCCGATCTCAGCCAGTTTATCCAGATCGTCCCCGATGGCATTACCATCGAGAATGGCGCCGATATCGGCAAATTTGCCGACGCTGCCTCGCGCACGCCTGAACGGCGCGTCGTCACTATCGGGCGCTTCTCGGTAAACAAGCGGCTCGATCTGCTGCTGGATGCAACGGCAGCGCTCGTCAAACGCAATCCCGACTGGCGTCTCGATATCATCGGCGCCGAATCCGATCTCAACGCCGCCAATCTCAGGCGCGAGATCACGGCAAGGTCGCTGGACGCAGCCGTCACCCTGACTATTTCGCCGGATAATCAATCGATCCGCGAGTTCATCGCAAAAGCATCCCTCTTCGCTTCCGCCTCGGAATATGAAGGCTTCGGCCTCGTCGCGCTGGAAGCGATGAGCGCCGGCCTACAGCCGGTTCTGAACTCCAATGAGGCTTACCGGATACTTGCCGGGCGGCACGAGGAGATCATTCTCGCCGACTTCATGAAGCCGGATCGGGCCGCTGACGCGATCGAGGAAGCCTATCGGAAAGTAAGCGCCGAGGGTGCAGCGCTGCGGGAGAGCCTTGTTCAGGCAGCGCACGCTTATTCGTGGGATGCGGTCGCCGAACGCTATATCGACCTCTACCGGTCGATCGGCATTACCGCCTAGAGCATTTCCGTTTTTCTTCGAATCCCGGAATTGCTCTAACAGATCAGCAAATTCTCATGCCTTCGCAAGCCGTGCGATCTCGTCCAGCACCAGCTTGCGCGATTCCGGCGGCGTTAGGTTGTGATCAGCATCCTGCAGCATCACCACCCGCACATTCGGGTGCCGGGTAAACTTGTGCCCGCGCGGGCCGAAGTGGAAATACATGTGGTCGAGACCGACATCGCCTTCGCTGTAGATCAGCGTCAGCGGCACCTTGCGCTTGCCGAGCGCCGCAAAGGACTGGCGCACTTGCCGCGCGATATGACGGCGGCCCGGAATGAGCTCGACAAGCGGCGCGATGCGTGGTGAGAGCCGGCGGCCGATCGCGATGAAGATATTCTGCAGGGCCGCAAAGACATCGACCTCGCCGCGAAACAGCCGCTTGACCGTGTCGAGCCGCATCATCCGCTGACCGTAGTCGTCGACGCTGCGCGGAACAGAGACGACATGCTCGCGCCGCACCGGCATCTCGGGATCCCAGTAGTAGACGAAGGGATTGATGGAAACGATCGCCTTCAGACGCTCATCCTCGATGCCCGCGCGCAGGGCCACATAACCGCCGCTGCAGCGACCCGCGACCATGATCGGTCCGGCGACAAAGCTTTCCAGGAGATCCAGCGAGGCGAGCGCGTCTTCCGTCTGTGTCGCCGAATAGAGAACCTGTTCCGGCGCATCCGGGCGGGGAACGCTGTCGCCGACATTAGCGGAATCGAAACGCAGCGAAACGACACCCTGGCGAGCAAGCTCGCGCGCCATATCGACAGTGGTACGGCCCCAACCGGCATGCCGGTCATAGGCCGTTGACATGAAGAGCACGGCATTGCCCTTGATCTCGCCCTGCGGCCGACTGACGACACCGATGAGATGCTGAAAGGATCCGAAACGCACCGGAATTTCCTCAAAACCATCACCTGCGAGCGGCTGGTTTTCGACTGTCTGCGGGGAGCGGGCGGCAGACGCTTCAAGCGATGTCGTCTCAACAAGCCATTCGCTGAGCAGCGCGATGACTGCCATCGGCGTCTTGGCAAAGAGCGGGTTCGTGACCAGCTCGTCATAACCTTCGAAAACACGTTGTTCGACATTGCCACCGAGCGCCTTCAAGGCGTCGGCGAAGGCCGTATCGTCAACCCGAACCGGGCGTTCGAGGATGAGGTAATTCGGCGCCGCCAGGTCCTGCGGTGAACTGATATTGAGCTTGCCGATTTCCGCAGCAATTGCGTCGGGCAAGGTCAGACCGGCGATCTGCACCTGGGCGCTCGGCGCATGCTCCTTGCCGAGACCGAGGTCGGCATGGATGATCCGCGACCACATGTTGATTTCACGCAGATGCCCCCTGCCGCTCAGAATAGGCGCAAGCAGCACAACACTGTCGACGCCCTCGATCGAATGGCCGGTCAAATGAGCAAGAGTGCCGCCGAGACCCTGGCCGACAAGGATGATCTGCGAGCAACCACTGAGCGCCTTCAACTTTACAGCGGCCGCGCGGATGGAGCTCCTCCAGATTTCCAGGCTCGGCGTCTGATTTCCGAAATCGAGTGCGTCACCGGTGCCCGTATAGTCGAAACGCAGGCTCGGTACGCCGATATCGGAAAAATGCTCTGCCGCGACGCGGTAGAATTTCCGCGTGCACATTTCTTCGAAACCCCAAGGACTGACGAAGAGAACGGCAGCCGAGCGTCTTGCGACATCAGGCTTTTCGGGCATGAACAGACCAATCGTGCCATCGAAGACAAAGGGAAGAGCAGCGGCACGGCCGGCGCCTTCTGCTGGTTCACGCGAGAATTCTTCGTTGACCGGCTTCTTCGCTTCTCCTTCTCGGGTCGGCGGGGTGATGAAATTGACCACGCGCCTTGCCGGTCCCTTCAGCAGCGCCGGCATCTTGTCGAGGATCGAGCGCAGCACCTGGATATCTTCGGCCGGAACGGCGCGCAGGACTTTCAACGCAGCAAAATAAGTAAATGTGCCAGCGATGATCGCCGCGACAAGACCAATCGGACCCTGGATGAGCTCAAGTGCAGTGATGGCACCGCAGCCGCAAAATACCGCCGCGAGAGTAATCTTCGTAAGGCTGAGATAAAGGCCCGAAAGCTGCGTTCCGAATCCCGTTTGCCTGACCATCATTACCGACATCGCAACAAATACGGCTATGCGCACAAGCGCGGCACCCTCGGCGGCAAGACTAGGTACGATGAGTAAACAACCCACTACCATCAGGAGGCCACCTATCACACTGATTTTCAACCGTACATTGGCCTTGTCGATTGAAAGCAGGTACAGGCTGAGAACCTGCATGAGAGTGTAGGCAGGCGCGACAAGCGCAAGCAGGGCGACAACTCCGCCGCTTCGGTCGAAGGCTTCGCCGAAGACCACATGCACAAGTTCAGTAGAGATCGCAGCAAGCCCGAGGCTCATCGGCAGCACAATATAGGCCATGCTGCGGATGACGGCGGCAAAGGCCTCGACCGGGAATTTCGAGTCGGCGCTGGCATGCCGCCGTTCAGAATAATAGGGCAGCAGGCTGCCGCTCATCTGGATGGGAAGCTGCAGCGCGATATTGGCGATCGACAGGCCGGCAGCATAGAAACCGACCATTTCCACCGACCAGAACTGCTGCAGAAAGAGCAGTTCAATGCGGTTGAGGAAGATCGAATCGATGATGAACTGCATAGACAGGATGACCGACGACGACGCCAGATATTTGAGCGAGACGCCGCAGCGGTCACGACGGGTAAAGAGGATCGGCAAGGTAGCGACGAAAAGCACGAGCTGGCCGAGCGCATAGCCGACGAGCACGCCCAGCACCCCATAAAAAACGGCACCGACCGCCACACCCACAAGCTGAAAGACCGAGACGATCAGCGTCAGCTGAAAGAAGGTGCCAAGCCGCTTTTCGCCGATGAGGTAGAATTTGACGAAGGAGCCAATCGCCTGGACGAAGAAGAGAATGCCTGTCACAAGCGCCACCGACGGCGCGGTATCAGCCCAGTGCATTTCCTCCGATGTCAGGAAGAACAGGGCATAGAGCCCCAGCAGCACCAACGTGGAGCAGACCATGAAGGTGACCAGGATCGAGGCAAATCCCCTACGTTGCTCGAAACTGTAGCCCTGCGCCGAAAGCTGCGGCAGCGTCTTCAGAAGCGTGATGCTGGAGCCGAGCTCAGCAATCGAGGCCCCTGTGACAACGAGCCAGAGCGAAAAGGCGACGATACCGTTGGCCTCGGGGCCGAGCAGGCGTGCGGTTATGATCGAGGATACGAATCCCGTCACCAGAAGCAGCATGCCAGCCGCCGCATTCATCACCGAGTTTGCAATAATGCCCTTCGACATCCGTCCATCCGCTAGAAGCCGCATCGCGGCCGAAAACAAGCCATCTCTAAATTGGAAACGTTAAAATAAAGGGGAGTGAGGCACTCAGCTTAGCTTGCCTGCATCGTCGAAAGCCTCGAAAGCGCCTTGTCATAACTGTGCTCGGCAAGATGGCGCATCAGATAGGTCCGAGCCCCCTCCGCTTTTCGCCTCGCACCATCAGAATCGGAATAGATGCTCTTCAGATGCGCTGCCGCGGCCACTGGCGAGGGATCGGCCCAGACGGCATTCTTGAGATCGGCAAATTCCGGATGGCTGTCGACGACGGGAATGAGCGACGGCTCGACCAGCCAGGTATTGTCGGGATCACAGAAATCGGCCGTGCCCGACCATCCTGTCGAGATGACGGGCGTGCGGTGCATGATCGCTTCAGCCACCGTCAGGCCGAAGCCCTCCGAGCGGTGCAGCGAAAGATAGGCATTGGAATCGCGGATAATGCCGTTGATCTCCGAACTCGCCAGATTGTCGGTAACGATCCGGATGTTGCGGTCGCCTTCCACGGACTGCATCAGTGCCCGAAGCGTCTCGTCCCTGGCCGGGTTGCCGCTCGCCTTCATCAGCAGGAAGGCATTGGGGCATTCGGCGCTGAAGAGCCTGAAGGCTTCGATCACCGCCTGCGGGTTCTTGCGGTTGATCGAGGAGCCGGCACTGAAGATGAACGATACGAGGAAAGCATCCTCGGCAATTCCGAATTTCTGCCTGATACCGTCAGCCGCCGGCCGCTCGGTAACAGGGTGCGGCACGACAATGACGGGTGCAGTCGTATGCGGCGCGATTGCTCGCCTGGTGAATTCAGAGGGAACGAAGACGGCGCTCATATAGTGCATGGCATTGCGCCATTCCGCCGGCACCACTTCAAGCTCCCAGGCCCAATAGCCGATGTTGAAGGCACGAGTGAAATTCCCGAGGCCTTTCTTCAGGATCGCGCGCGGCAGCATGGGCGGATTGAGATGCCATATGCGGCTTCCCGGCTGGCCGTCGGAAACCTGTGTAGATGCCCACCCCACCAGCTTGCCTTCATCCGGATGCGTGCTGACATCAGCCAGCATGATCTCACGGCCCGCCCGCGAAAGCGCACCAACGCAAAGTCGCGCGGATTCGCCTACACCCGCCGCCATCGACAGATAGCCGACAATCTCAACCGGCCGGCGCGGATTGAAGGCAAGCCGCGATTTGACGATAAGCCGCTGCAGTAGATGCCCGCGCACGCTCCGATAGACGCCCCGCAGAGCCTCTTCCGCCTGCACTCTGATGGTCATGACCGCTCCCTAGCCCTTAAAGCGCGAAACGGCGCGCGGCGCCGACGCTCCTGATTTCGCCTGCCGGCAATGCATCGCCATCAGTGCCCGCAGCGGCGATGAGCTTCACTCGCTTGGCAGGGCCCGGTGCCAGATGGAACCAGTCCTCTTCCGCCCGGTAGCCTTCGACATCGATATGGACAGATTGGGCCAGCCTGTCGGTCGCAAGCGTGATGAACCAATCATCGCCCTCACGCATGAAAGATGCCTCGATCGTCGCGTCGTGGAAGGCTTTGGCTCGGCCGCGCGGAAAATGGAAAGCCTGTGCGAGCAACGCTCCGTCCATCGTCGACCGCAGCCAGGCAACGCTGACGTCATGCGACGGCGCACCAAAACGGAAGGCATAGGTCGCATCGAAGAAGCCGCCGAAGAGATCGGTGCAAGCGATACGCTCCACGCTTCTCGGGTCGAGATTGAAAGCCTTGCTGCCGCTCGCGACCTGCTGGCGCCCCTCGCGCAGGCAGGCGACATCGAGTTCGACAGCGACCACCTTATCCGTTTCGTTGATGACGTGGACATAGAGGCCGTTCGTCCCCTCGTCCGTAAAAACCGCCTGCACCGGACGGAAGGCGCGGCGCATTGCATGCCAGACAGGCTTCGGCTCGCCGGTTGAGTCGATCACGCCCCAGCCGGGACCTGGCAACAGATCCTGCAGGGTCCAGACGAGCGCGCCATTACAGGACGATCCCTTGCGTCGCCATTCGGCAAAAGTCTCCTCCAGCACCTCGCTCGTCACAGCGCGCGAAAGATCGAGATAACGCTCGGGGTCTTCTCGACGGAGCATGGCCGCATCGAGATCGTAGAGAAGCCCGAGATAGAAATCTCTGATATCCTCGAAATCCCAGGAAGCACCGCGGTCGCGCGGCACCCGCTCTTTCCAGAGCGGACTGTGAACTGGGGGCACGTCGAGATGCCGTTGCAAGGTCCGCTGCTGCGGCACATGGGCAAAGGCGAGGCTTTCGGCCGCAAAGCGCACCTCGGCGCGGCGCGCATCCTCGAGTGGCCGCATATAGGCGCCGACGCCGTAATAATGCGTCACGCCGGCGTTGGGCGAAAAGGGCATCGCCCCGCCATAGGGCGAATTCGGCACATAGGGCACATCCGGCCGCATGCGCTGGCAGATCGCCGGGATGATCTCGTCGGTGATCGGCCCGCTCCAGAAATCCGGGGGCAGACCGAACATCGCCGCCTGCTGGTGGATTTCGCTGCCGCCGCAGAGCACGGCAAGCGAGGGCGAGAGCTGTACGCCATGCAGAAACTCTTCCACCTCGGCATGTACATGGCCGATAAAAGCCTTGTCATTCTTCGGATAGTCGAAATTGGCGAACATGAAGTCTTGCCAGACCATCAGCCCGAGCACATCGCAGAGCGCGAAAAAGTCAGGCGTTTCATAGGCCATGGTACCGCCGATGCGGATCATGTTCATGCCAGCCTCGGCAGCAAGCCGCAGGAAGGGCTCGTAATCGGCCCGCTCGCCAGGCAGCCGTGCGATATCGGCCGTTGTCCAGACCGCGCCGCGGCAGAAGACCTGCTCGCCGTTTATGACAAGCGCGAAATCATTGCCATCAGCGCCATGCTCAACCTCGATACGACGAAAGCCGGCTTTGCCCAGCGAATGTTCTTCGCCATCGATAACCAGCGTCACATCATAGAGATGCGGCACACCATGTGTATGCGGCCACCACGCCTCGATGTCGGAAAGCTTGAGAATCGCCGAATAATGCCGATCGCCGATCTTCTCGAAACCCTGCTCGGCGCCGGCGCAACGCAATAGCATCACCGGCTCTTCGCCAGCGGTATAAAGCGAAACGCTGAGTCGCCCCGCGCCGTTTTCCTCCAACACCGCGCGCACCGAAACATGATCGACCGAGGCCACGCCCCGGCGCACGAGCGAAATCTGCCGCCACGGCCCAACGGCATGGATCTCCGGACACCAGCCGGGCATATGCCCGAGCAGCGTGTTGCGGACATTCTTCAGCCCTTGAGGCGTAATCATCTGCGGTCGCCAGCGAGCACGCGGCCCGGGCTCCGACAGACGAGGGCCAAGCGCCCGGAAGCAGAGCGCCAGTTCATCACCGCCTGTCAGCGTAACCGGCATTTCGTGCGCAGTGAACATGCTCTCGGAAAAGAGGATTTCCTGGCCGTTGAGAAAAACATGGCAGATCGTCGCCAGCCCCTCAAAACGCAGGATCGCCTCACCCGGCTCCGTATCGAAGAGGCGGGTCAGGTACCAGGCGTCCTTGGTGTTCAGCGGCTGTGGATTTTCCCGGTCGAACAGCCCTGCTCTTTCGAGCGCCGCTGCAACGGTGCCGGGAACAGGTGCAGGAATGAACTGCGCCGAAAGATGGATGTCGTGGGGTGTCGCGCAGGCGCCAGGCTCGGTCAGAACCAGATTCCACCCTTCGGAAAGCAAGCTTTCCTCAGCCCCGATGCTTGCCAACCGCCCCCGCATGGTCAGATCTCCGGCTTCAGACTCGCTGCACGAGCGATGCCATCATCGAATCCCATGCATCGGCTGCCGGATCAAGTGCCGCTTTCAAAGGCTCGAACTTGCGGCGGGTGACGGCGCGGGCAAGCTGGAACTGAACCGACTTCGCCACTTCCGAGATACGGTGCGCCTCTTCGGCCGCAACACCAAACTCGCCGGCTGAAAGCCAGGTCAGATGATCGGCTGCGAGTTCGAAATTCGCACCCACCTGCCGCAGCGTGTTGAAGGCATATTTGTGGAAGAAACCGAAGGGCCGATCGGCTACTGCCTCGACCTGCAACGGAAAGACCTCGGCAAAAGCGCGGATCGGATTGGCGCTCGGGCGGCGATGGAAATGGAAGCCCAGGAGCCGACGCGAAACCTCGCGCAGATGTGCTTCGCCAACAGGGCGTTCCGGAAACTTGGCGAATTCCGTATAGGGCAGGAACGGCGCATCCTCATCCGTCAGATGGGACTGGAACAGCCCGTCAAAATCCTCGCCCTCGATGCGGAAATAGCCGGCATTATGGAAGTAGTCGACATGCTTTCCGGCAAAGTCCAGGCGGTTGATCGCAACCGTCGTCTTGCCATGTTCCTGCCGATAGGCGGTGCCGCGCGTATCCGGCATGTAGAAGGAATCCATCTCGATAAGGCAGAGCCGCCCGCGGGCGATCTGCACTTCGATATGCCGCTCGACGCGGTCGTAGATCGCAAGCTCGGTGGCGCGAATGCTGTAGAGCGCTTCGAGATCCTCCAGCGGCACCTTGAAGAAGGTGAACTGGTCGCCCTCGAAATCCTGCGTCAGCGTGAAACCGAGCATCGCCTCCGGCGCAACGCCGAATGTCGAGAGCACCTCGATCCAGAGATCGATGTAGCAATTGGTCTCCGGCCACATGCGCTCACCGGAATGCAGCGCATGCGGCTTGTAGGTATCGGGATCGACACCCGCAAAGACCGATGTCATCGCGCCGCTCAGCCCCACAGCACTTTCCGCACGTTTGCAGGCCATTCCTTCACGTCGAGGCCGTGGTGATGGAAGAGCGCGAGCGCAATGCGCTCCAGCCCGAAGCCGACGCAGGCGGTGTGGGCCACGCTGCCGTCTTCAAGGTTCAGGCCCCATTTCACGCCGAACGAGTCCTGATGGTAGTTGAAGCTCATGCAGGCTGTCGGGTTTGCCGACGACGTGATCGGGATCAGGAGCTCGAACTTCAGATTCTGGTCGCGCTGGTTGTTGACCATCATCTTGCCGGCGCGGCCGAAGAACGGATCGTTGGCAACGTCGATCGTCACGTCGAGGCCGACCTGCTTCATCATCTCGACGCCGCGATCCATCCAGCTCTGGCGGAAATCGGTCACATGCTGCTCCGTTCCCATGCAGACATATTCGCGCATACGGAAAAGCTGCTGGCGGGCCGGATCCTTGGAAGGCTCGTGGCGGAAGCAGTAGGACTGCAGGTCGAAGAGACCGCCCTTGGTCGGCAGGTTGCCGCGCTTGGCAACCGTCGGATAGAGCGGATAGCAAGCGGCCGGCGTCAGCACGATGTCGGTCGCCTTCTGGTCCTTGGTCCAGTCCTCGCCGACTTCCATGCACTGCAGCAGGCTCATATGGTCGAGTTCGGCACCGCAGAAGCTGTGCACCGTGCCGGCAAGCTGCGGAAAGCTCTTCATGTAGCCGCTCTTTTCGAAGAGCGCACGGTTCATGCCGGGCGGAAAACGCATCGCCTCGGCGCAATCGCCGCCGCCGAACTTGTCGATCAGCCGTTCAAAGGCGGCAATGACGTCTTCGAACTGGCCGCTGCGGCCGTAAAGACCGTCAACGCCGGTATCGATCAGCAGACCGGACTCGAAGAGCCGGTCCAGAAACGAGGTCTGCATATCCATGGCTTTACCCCAGTAGGCTAGTGTCCTGCTTATGGACAAGAAGCATGCTCGACGTATTGCCGAGGATGCGGTCGTTCGAAATCATGAGCTGTGCGGAATGGGCATCGCGCAGATGGCGTCCGAGGCTGAAGGGCGTACCGTTCTTGTAGCCCATGATGCCGCAGATCAGCATGGTATGATTGACGATTTCCAGGATCGTTTCCGAAGAGGCGATCTTGACGTTGTTCATCGCTACCGCAAAACCCATCGAGGAGAGCTTGTCGCCGTCAACCTTGGCATCCTCATAGGCCTTCAGGCCGGCAACAACGTTCGACTTCACCATCTGCAGAAGGTTGGAAACCTCCGCGAGGCGAAGCGCGCCGGGCGGAGTGGCATCGGGAGACTTCCGGGCAGCGGCACGCACGAAGGCCTGGGCACGGGAAACGGCATCGACCGCGATACCATACCAGACACCGCTCCAGAGCAGGTGCGAGGAGGCGAGCATCGACTGAGCAGCGATTTCAGCGAAGGGCTTCGGCAGGATCTGTGCGGCCGGCGCTTCACCCTTGAACAGGAAGCCGTCGGAGCAGGTACCGCGCATGCCGAGCGTGTTCCAGGCATGCGTCTTTTCGAGCGCATACTGATCCCTGAGGAAGGCAGTCAGTATCTGATCGGAAGAAGCGGCCTGCGGATGGCTGCGCGAGGTGATGAGGATGGCATCGGCATGCGAGCCATAGGAAATGACGGTCGCATCCTTTTGCAGCCTGCAGATATCGCCGTCGATTTCGATGGCGCAGATGCTGTTGCGCAGATTGCCGCCGATCCCACCTTCGGTGGTGGCGGAAGCGATCAGGAGCTGTTCGGCGACGATGCGGCGCATGAAGGCGCTGTGCCATTCGCTGTCAACGCCGTGTTCGACGAGGCTCGAAAGCTTGATCTGGTGCATGGCAAAGACCATCGCGCTTGCCGCGCAGGCCTGGCCGAGCATCGAGCACAATTCGGCGATCTGGGTGATGGAAGCGGCCTCGCCACCGAGATGGCGGGGGATCTGGATGCCGAGCAGGCGCTCGGCCTTCATCGCGTTGACGGCTTCCTGCGGGAACCGGCCCTCGAAATCGACGGCATCCGCATGTTTTGCCGCAATTTCGGCGACGCGGACAGCCCTTGCGACAAGGCTGTCTTCCGTGATCTTGACCGGGAAGTTCATCAGGCGACCTTTCGGCTATCCTGGATGAGATCGACCGTCTTGGTGATCGCCGAGATGCTGGCGAAGGACTTGCGGTTCAGGAGATTATCCGGAAATTCAATGTCGAACGCCTCTTCGATGCCAAGCATGAGCTGCACCGAGGCGAAGGACGTCAGACCCGCAGCGTAGAGATCCGCATCGTCGGCAACCTGATCAACCGGAACAGGAAGCTTACCGAACTTGGCTACGAGGTCGCGGATTGTCTTGTTCATCCCATTAACTCCAGATTTTCATGATCCTGAGCCGGCATTCATCGCCTTTTCATGGTAGTGCTTTTAGTGCGGAAAACAGAAAATTCCGCTAATGTAATTAGTTAAATATGACTATCACTCATACTTTGCATTTTATAAATCATGCCCGCTTGAGGCCTAATACTTCATTCCTATCAATAGTTTGATGTGGCCTGAGACGACCGGCAGCAAATGGCCTCGGCTATATCGAGTGCAGAAATGGTACGCCGGGAGCGCGCTTTTGCGTTAACCGGCAGGCGGATAGGAATGCTCGCCGCCGCGATAGTCCGAAACCGAGTAGCAGCCCTCCGCGGTCGTCTTCACAGCGCTCTCACCGATGACAGCCTTGCCGTAACCACCGGGAATATCGAGAATATAGGTCGGTTGGCAGAGACCAGAGATGCGGCCGCGAAGCGAGGCGACGATCTTCTGCCCCTCTTCTATCGACAGCCTGAAATGGCTGGTGCCGGGCGCAAGATCCGGATGATGCAGATAATAGGGTTTCACGCGCGTCTCGACGAAGGCCCGCATAAGTTCTGCCAGCACGTCGGGATCGTCATTGACGCCCTTCAGGAGCACCGACTGGCTGACCATGACGATGCCGGCATCGACGAGACGGGCGCAGGCGGCGCGTGCTTCAGTCGTCAGCTCACGCGGATGGTTGGCATGAAGCGCTATATAGATGGTCTTGCCGCTCGCTTTCAGCGCCGCGATCAATTCCGCATCGATCTTCTGCGGATCGACGACGGGCACGCGCGTATGAAAGCGCACGATCTTCACATGCTCGATCTCTGCAAGCTCAACGAGAATCTCACCAAGACGTCTTGGTGAGAGCACCAGCGGATCGCCGCCAGTCAGGATCACTTCCCAGATCTCGCCATGCCCGCGGATATAGTCGAAGGCTGCAGCCAGTGCTGAAGGATCGAGCGTGCCGAGCCCCTGCGGCCCCACCATCTCGCGCCGGAAGCAGAAGCGGCAATAGACCGGGCAGACATGCACGGCCTTCAACAGCACGCGGTCCGGATAGCGATGCACGATGCCCTCAACCGGGCTGTGCGCATGGTCCCCGATGGGGTCGGCCCGTTCCTCGGGCGTGGTGACGAGTTCCGCCGCATCGGGCACGAACTGCCGGGCAATCGGATCGGCCGGATCGGCATGATTGATCAGCCTCGCCATGGCAGGCGTCAGCGCGATGGCATAGCGCGCGGCGACCTCATCGAGCGCCAGCCGGTCGGCTTCCTCGATCAGCCCCGCCCTGACGAGATCGTCGACGCTCTTGATCGGACGCATGACATTCATCGGCCGTACTCCGCCACCGGCGCCCAGAGCACCTGATCGATCCGCGACGCACCTGTCGCCAGCATCACCAGCCGATCGAAGCCGAGCGCGATGCCGCTCGCTTCCGGCATGATCGCCAGCGCCGCCAGAAAATCCTCATCGAGCGGATAGGCCTCGCCATAGACCCGCATCTTCTCCGCCATCTCGATCTCGAAACGGCGCCGCTGCTCGGCGGCATTTGTCAGTTCGCCAAAGCCGTTGGCAAGCTCGACCCCGCAGGCATAGAGCTCGAAGCGCTCCGCTACGCGCGGATCGCGCGCCGAAGGCCGCGCAAGAGCCGCTTCTGAAACAGGATATTCGTCGAGAATGGTGACACGGCCGAAGCCGAGATGCGGCTCGACCTTCTCCACCAGCACCCGACTGAAGAGATCGGCCCAATGATCGTCATCGGCAACGCGCATGCCGACCCGCCGCATTTCGGCAGCCAGATGTTCGCGATCAGTCGAACCATCGGCGGAAACCGAAGCCAGAAGATCGATACCCGCGTGGCGGCTGAAAGCCTCCGCGACGCTCACCCGCTCCGGCCCGGCGAAGGGATCGCACTCGGCGCCGCGATAGGTGAGCCTTGCGGTTCCAACCGTTTCGGCGGCGAGCGCCAGCATGCGCACGCAATCCATCATCAGGCTTTCATAGCTTTCGCCCGCACGATACCATTCGAGCATGGTGAACTCAGGATGATGCAGCGGCCCACGCTCGCGGTTGCGATAGACATGCGCGAAGCAGGCGATGCGTTCTTCACCAGCGGCCAAAAGCTTCTTGCAGGCAAATTCCGGCGATGTGTGCAGGTAGAAGGGTGCAGCCTGTCCATCTGTCGTCAGAGCCTGTGTGGCAAAGGCATGCAGATGCGCCTCGTTGCCCGGAGAGACCTGCAGGGTGGCGGTATCGACCTCGATGAAATCCTCACGCGCGAAGTAACCGCGCAACGCTGCCTGGATCGCGTTGCGCCCCATGAGGAACGGACGGCGATCGGCATGTACGGCGGGGGTCCACCAGGGAGACGCTTTGGCGCTCGTGGGGTTCATTCAACGCTTTCCTCGCCGGATTCAGCCGGGATGGGGGTGGCTATTTCTGCGATTTTAGGTTAGTGCGCCCCGAAAGAAAAACATTTTGCGTCTTCAGGGCCATTCTGACTGTCCTCTACGACGCCGAAAGCCGACTTACAAGGAAGTCTTATGGTCAAGGTCATCGCCTCTTCGGTCCGCAAGGGCAACGTTCTCGATGTCGACGGCAAGCTCTATGTCGTTCTCACGGCTCAGAATTTCCACCCGGGCAAGGGCACGCCGGTCACCCAGGTCGACATGCGCCGCATCGTCGACGGTGTGAAGGTTTCCGAGCGTTGGCGCACCACCGAGCAGGTCGAGCGCGCCTTCGTCGAAGACGTCAACTTCCAGTACCTTTATGAAGACGGCGAAGGCTTCCACTTCATGAACCCGGCCACCTATGACCAGGTCGTCGTCGACGTTGACACCATGGGCGACCAGAAGGCCTTCCTCCAGGAAGGCATGACCTGCATCCTGTCGATCCACGAAGGTATTCCGCTGGCGCTCGAACTTCCGCGCCACGTCACCCTCGAGATCGTTGAGACCGAACCGGTCGTGAAGGGCCAGACGGCCTCCTCCTCCTACAAGCCGGCGATGCTCTCGAACGGCATCCGCACTTTGGTTCCGCCCCATATCGATGCCGGCACCCGCGTCGTCATCGCGACGGAAGACAATTCCTACGTCGAGCGCGCCAAGAACTGATTGCATCAGTTTCCAGACATTCGGACGGCCTGAAGCAACCGCTTCGGGCCGTTTTCATTTGATCGGAAATACTCATTCGCTTCCGGCAGCGCCAATAGAGAAAGACTGGCAAAAAAGCCGGCCTCCTGCTCAGAGATGCGGGTTACGCGGCCGGTATTTCTTCACTAGCTTCTGATTGATTTCTGCAGCGCCCGGCATGTTGGCGCTGAGATAAACGGGCGCATCGCCTGATTTCGAAAGCTCGGAGGCGACATCCGCAAAGATGGCATTGATGACGGTGACGCCCACCGCCGTCGAGACCGGCCCGACCCGGAGGCCCGTGCCATCGAGATCAAGAACGGCGTCACCCGGTGGCAACCCATTATCCAGAACCACGTCGGCCACATCGGCAAGCCGCCGGCGCCCATTGGCGATCGCCGTCGAATAGGCGATCGAGGTGATGGCGATCACCTTGGCGCCGATCTCGCGCGCATAGTCGGCCGCCTCGATCGGCGCGGCATTCACGCCTGAATTGGAGGCGATGATGATGACATCGCCCGGCTGCATGCCGTAACGCTCCAGCATTGGCCGCACCAAGCCCCGCGTGCGCTCATAGACCGAGCTGATGACCGCACCCTCATGCAGCATGGCCGAGCCGACGAGAACGGGCACCGTGAAGGCAAGTCCGCCGGCGCGGTAATGCACCTCTTCCGCCAGCATATGTGAATGGCCGGTGCCGAAGACATAGACACGCTTGTCGCCGCGGGCAGCCTCGAGGATCGCGGCGGCGGCCTGCGCCATTGGTTCGGCCAGCGCTCGCTTCAACTCTTCCAGCCGGCCGATCAGATTGGAGAAATAGGCGTCCGTGATGTCACTCATCCGCCGCTCCCTTCAAGCCGCTTCGCCGTTTAGCCAGGTCGCCGTCACTTCGATCGCATCGGTGAAATGCACGAGATCGGCACGCGCGCCCGGCGAAAGATGACCGCGATCGGCAAGCCGCAGAAAACGCGCCGGATAGAGCGTCGCCATCCTGAGCGCTTCGGCAAGTGTCAGCTCCAGATAGGTGACGCCGTAGCGGATCGTCGAAGCCATATCGACGTCCGAGCCTGCCAGAGTGCCGTCCGAGAGCACGAGCTTCGAACAGAAGCCGCCCCTTTCGCGCCGCACGGTGCGGCCGTTCAGCGTGAACGTATCCATCTGCGAGCCGACCAGCGACATGGCGTCGGTCACAAAGAAAAGCTTGCCCTCGCCGCGCTTGGCACGCAGCGCCGTGCGCAACGCCTTCGGATCGACGTGATGTCCATCGGCGATGATGCCGCACCAGACCGCCGGATGATCGATCGCAGCACCAACGAGGCCTGGCGCGCGGTGCGCCAGCTGGCTCATGGCGTTGAAGAGATGCGTCACGCCGCGAGCCCCGGCATCGAAGCGGGCTTCCGCCGCCTCGCTGGTGCTGTCGGAATGGCCGATGCTGACGATGACACCAGCTTCGCTCAGTTCACGCACCTGCGAAACTGTCACCTGCTCCGCCGCCATGGTGACGAGTAGCGTGCCGATGGCCTCGCGCGCGGCGATAAAGCCCTTGACGTCCTTGTCCTCGACCGGGCGCATCAGCTCGGCGAGATGCGCACCCTTGCGCGCCGGCGCCAGATGCGGACCTTCCAGATGCAGGCCAGCAACGCCGCGGTTGGTCTTCACCGCAATCTTCGCCGCTTCGATCGCGGCAGCCGTCGCTTCTGCCGTATCGGTGATGAGCGTCGGCAGCAGCGCCGTCGTTCCATACGGCCGATGCCCATCGGCGATCATATACATCGAACCCGGCGATGGCTCATCGTTCAGCATGCGGCCGCCGCCACCATTGACCTGTGCATCGATGAAGCCGGCAGACAGAACGCCGCCTGCCAGTGTCACGAGTTCACCCTCGGGTAGATCACTCAGGCCGACGATCGCCTCGACGCGTCCATCCTTAACGATCAGCGCCCGCTCGTCATGGAAGCGTTCGCCATCGAAGATACGCGCGCCGGTGAAGATCTTGCGGGTCATCAGACGGTCTCCGTCACCTTGAGAAGGTTGGCCGGCTTGTCCGGATCAAAGCCCTTCCGGCGGGTGACGGACTCGATCAGGCGATAGTAGACGAGCAGCGAAACTAGGGGATCGACAAGACCGTTGCCGGTCGTCGGAACCTGCAGATTGACGCCGGCGAGCGGCTTTGTCGAGAAGGGCACGGTGGTAGCGCCAAGCTTCTGCAGACGCTCTAGCGCCTTTACATTGTTGTCGTAGGCGGCATCTTCAGGCACAAAACCGATGATCGGGAAACCCGGCTGGACCAGGCGCATCGGGCCGTGCATCAGTTCCGCAAGAGAGAAGGCCTCCGCGTGAAGACCAGCCGTCTCCTTGGCCTTCAGTGCAGCCTCGAGAGCGATGGCGAAAGCCGTGCCGCGGCCGCCGGTATAAAGCGAGGCGGCGTTGAACAGAACATCCTCGGCTGCCTTGGTTTCGATGCCGGACGTCGCGGAAAGAGCGGACGGAAGTTTCTCAAGCGCCGCCTGCAGATCGGCCTTGCCGCCGATCGCAGCCGTCACGCCGGCGAGCGCGGCGACAGATGCGATGAAGGATTTGGTCGCCGCAACGCTCTTTTCAGCACCGGCATTGAGGCCGAGAACGAGATCGGCCTGCTTGGCGAGCGGGCTGTCAGTGACATTGACGACGGCAATCGTCGTCGCCCCGCCCTTCTTGGCCGCTTCCTGCAGCGCCACGATGTCAGGACTCGCGCCCGACTGTGAAACGGTGAAATGGATGCCGCCCTTCAGATGCAGGGGAGCACCATAAACGGAGGCAATAGACGGGCCGATCGAGGCGACCGGCACGCCACAGGTAATCTCGAACAGATATTTGAAGAAGGTCGCCGCATGGTCGGAAGAACCACGCGCCGCCGTCGTCACGACGCTCGGGCGGGCGGACGAGAATAGCCGGGCGATTTCTGCGAAGACCGGCTTTTCCTTTTCGAGCAGGGTGGCGACCACTTCGGGCGACTGGCCCGCCTCCTGCAGCATCAACGACTGGTTCTCACTCATAGGTCATCTCCAATTCTCAGTTCGGCGACGAAATCATAGGCGTCACCACGATAATGCGATCGGGTGTATTCAACGACGCGCTGGTCTTCCAGGCGTGAAACGCGTTCGATCAGAAGTGCCGGCGCACCGGCCTTGACATCGAGGATAGCCGCCGATGAAGGATCGAGCGTGACGGCCGTCAGTCGCTGCATGGCGCGTACCGGCTTGTGGCCGCTCTGGGCAAGCGCGTCATAGAGCGAGCCTTCGCCGCCGGCATCCTCGCCTAGAAACTTGACCGGCACGACGGCGCGTTCGATGGCGAGGGGCAGGCCGTCAGCCAGACGAAGGCGGTCGAGCCGCAGCACAGGCTCATCGACACCGAGGCCGAGCAGGAAGGATTCTTCGGGAGACGGATTGTTGATGGTACGCGACAGGATCTTCGCTGCCGGCGAGCGCCCACGCGAGCGCATGTCCGCCGAGAAGGAGGAAAGCCGCCATAGCGACTGCTCCATGCGCTCCACCTTGCTGGAAACGAAGGTGCCGCTGCCGTGGCGCGATTCCAGCGCACCCGATGTCATGAGATCGCGATAGGCTGTCCGAACCGTCACGCGGCCAAGCTTCAAGGCTTCCGCCAGATCGCGCTCGCCGGGCAACGCTGTTCCGGGCTTCAGCAGACCTTCCTGAATGAGGCCTGTGAGCGCCAGCGCCAGCCGCTTGTAAAGCGGCCCCGTTGCCGCCTCATCGCGCAGCCCACGGCCATTCAGTTCCGCTATCAGACTGGTTCTATCCATGGACACATAATAGAACCTATTTAGAACCAATCGGCAAGTCGGATTCGCTTCACCAAAAAGAAAAACCCTCGCGGGACACCGCGAGGGTTTTCATTGATCCTGACAGGATGGCTGAACTCAGTTCTTCGTGAAGATGTAATCCGTTTCCTGCCGCAGTACCTCACCTGGACGCAGAACCGCGTTCGGAAAATCCGCGTGATTGATGGCGTCAGGCCAGATCTGCGTTTCCAGGCAGAAACCTGCGAATGGCCCATACTTGCGGCCACCGAGACCCGGCACCGGCACGCCGAGCTTGAAGCCGGCATAGAACTGTACGCCAGGCTCGGTCGTGCGCACTTCCAGCGAAACGCCGGAATGCAAGCTGCGGGCAAGTACGACGGAGCGCTTGGCCGTGCGCTCGCTCGAGAAGCAGAAATTATGGTCGTAGAGCGCCTGCTCCTGCTCGGCGAAACGCTTCATCGGCGCCATCGCGCGGAAATCGAACGCGGTGCCCTCGACAGAGCGGATCTCGCCGGTCGGTATCTGCTTCTCATTGGTCGGCAGATAGTGGTCGGCAGCGATCATGATGTCATGCGCCAGCGCATCCTCCCGGCCATCGAGATTGAAATAGGAGTGCTGGCAGACATTGGCGATCGTCGGCTGGTCCGTCGTCGTCTCGTAATTGACGGAAAGCTCGCCATTGCCATGCACGCGATAGGTCGCCTGGACCGTGCAGTTGCCGGGATAACCGGCGCGGCCATCGGGATCGACGATCTTCAGCACGACACGGTCGGTCTCATGCTCGACGATCGTCCAAACGAGCGTACCGATATTGTTGCTGCCGCCGTGAAGATGCGTGACACCCTTCTCGTTCAATTCGAGCTGGTAGTCCTTGCCGTCGAGTGTGAACTTGCCGTCGCCGATGCGGTTGGCACAGCGTCCCGGCGTAGCGCCGAAGAAAGGCGAATGCGCGAGGTAGCTGCCTAAATCCTCGAAGCCGAGCACCAGCGGGGCATTATGGCTCTCGAGCCTGATATCCTGGATCACTGCGCCCCAGCTCAACACCTTGACCGTCAGTCCGCCGCCGCGGATGACGACGCGATGGACGGTCTCCCCGTCCTTCGTCTGTCCGAAAACTTCCCGTTCCAACTTGTCCGCCATGATCGACGCTCACTCCATCCCTAGAATTCTGGAACCGGAACCTGCCCCCATTCGCCGCAAACCGCAACCGGGCAGTGCCGGAAAACAAAACGCCGTCGCATTTCTGCGACGGCGTTATTTCTAAACCAGACCGGTGACGCTCAGATGTCCGAGCCGATCTCTTCGATATCGTAGGGCGTCGTCTGGTAGATCTCATTGATCCAGTTGCCGAAAAGCAGATGCGCATGGCTGCGCCAGCGGTTCTGCGGCGCGAGCGCCGGATCGTTATGCGGGAAGTAATTGTGCGGCATCTTGATCGGCACGCCGGCATTCACGTCGCGGAAATATTCGTCCGAAAGAGACGTGGAATCATATTCGACGTGATTGAAGATATAAAGCCGCCGACCCTTTGGCTCGTGGACGAGACAGACGCCCATCTCGCTCGATTCCATCAGGATCTCGAGGCCGTCGACCTTCTCGATGTCGGCCCGGCGCACCTCGGTCCAGCGCGACACCGGAACCTCGAAATTATCAGAGAAACCGTTGAGATAAACGGAAGAGGGTTTGAGATTGCGGTGACGGTAGACGCCGAAGGCCTTTTCCTTCAGTTCATACTTCGGCACGCCGTGGAAATGATAAATCCCTGCCATCGCACCCCAGCAGACATTCATGGTCGAATGGACGTTTGTCTGCGTCCAGTCGAAAATCTGCTGCATTTCCTTCCAATAGGTAACGTCCTCGTAAGGCAGCGTCTCGATCGGCGCACCCGTGATGATGAAGCCGTCAAACTTGCGGTGCTTCACTTCCTCCCAGGTCTGGTAGAAGGCGAGCAGATGTTCTTCAGAAGTATTCTTGGCCTTGTGGTTGCCGACACGGACCAACGAGAATTCCACCTGCAGCGGCGAAGCGCCGACCAGGCGCGCCATCTGCACTTCGGTCTTGATCTTGTTCGGCATGAGGTTGAGCAGCCCGATCTGCAGCGGGCGGATATCCTGGCGGATCGCCACCGTTTCGGTCATCACCCGCACGCCCTCGTTCACGAGGGTTTCGAAGGCGGGCAGCGTATCGGGAATCTTGATGGGCATTGCGGTCAACTCGATCAAAATAAAAAACCGGCGGCGAAAGAATCGCTACCGGTCCGCACGCGGCCCTTTAGCGACTTATTTAACGTGGCTGCAAGCCGGCCGGCCAAATCACCACGAGCCATCTTAATTAGCGCCAGTCGCGCTGCGAATCAACTGTCAATAGAGACAGCTGCACAAACCATCACGCTTTCTTTATGGGTGGTGGAATCTGTTGATGGACCAGTAACGCCCCCATGTTATTAATGGTGTGATGGGCGATTTTGGAAAAAAATAATGAAAAATGACGTAAAAGGAGGGAAGGGCATCCAGAGTCAGGACCGGGTGGGGTATGATCTCAGCCTGACATATCGGCTTGGAGTGATGTTCTCCGCATTCTGGAATTCGCAGGTCCGCGGCAAAGTCGTCGCGCTCGCGGTTCTGCTTGTCATTATCATCCTGGCAACCGCCTACGGACAGGTGATCCTCAACGAATGGAACGCCCCCTTCTACGATTCCCTCGAGCGTCGTGATCTCGGCGAGTTCTTCCGCCAGCTCGAAGTCTTCGCGATGATCGCTGGCGCGCTGTTGCTGCTAAACGTGCTGCAGGCATGGCTGAATCAGATGACGGCCCTCTACATGCGCGAAGGCCTCTCGCGCGATCTCGTCGATCAGTGGCTGGAGCGCAAGCGCGCCCTCAAGCTCTCCACCATCGGCATCCTCGGCGTTAACCCGGACCAGCGCCTTCACGAAGATTCCCGCAATCTTGCCGAAAGCACTACCAACCTCGCTCTCGGCCTCTTGCAATCGACCATCCTGCTCGTCAGTTTCATCGGCGTCTTGTGGGAACTTTCGAGCGGCTTCATCTTCCATATCAGCGGCCACAGCTTCACCATCCCCGGCTACATGGTCTGGGCGGCGATCTTCTACGCCGCATCGGCCTCGCTATTGAGCCAGGTCGTTGGCCGCAAGCTCGTCAAGCTCAATGCCGACCGGTTCTCGAAGGAAGCCGAACTGCGCTTTGCGCTGATGCATGCCAACGAGAACATGCCGGCGATAACAGTGGCGCGCGGCGAAGAGAACGAGCGCAAGCGCATCAACGGCGATATCAGCAACGTCCTTACCGTGATCAAGCGGCTCGCCATGGCCAATACCAACTTGACCTGGGTCTCGGCGGGTTATGGCTGGCTGGTTATCGTTATCCCGATCATTGTTGCAGCCCCCGCTTATTTCTCCGGCGGGCTCACTTTCGGCCAGCTGATGATGTCGGTTGGCGCCTTCAACCAGGTCAATACGGCGCTGCGCTGGTATGTCGCCAACTTCGGCCCGATTGCCGAATGGCGCGCCACGCTGATGCGCGTCACCGATTTCCGCCAGGCGCTTCAGGAGATGGATGACGGCTTCGATTTGAAGGACGCAATCGTCTACGAGGAAACCGCGCCCGACAGGTTGACGCTGAAGGATATCGTCATCATGGCCAAGCTTGGCGAGGATATCGATGATTGCGGCGGCTTCCAGATGCGTGAAACGGATGTGACGATCAGGGCCGGCGAAAAGGTCATGATCAACGGCGATCACAGCGTGAACCGCCGCCTGCTCTTCCAGGCCATGGCCGGCCTCTGGCCCTGCGGCAAAGGCACAATAGGCCTGCCGCCGATTGACGACATCCTGTTCATCCCTCAGGTTGCCTATGTGCCGGGCGGAACGCTGCGCGAGGCAATCGCATTCCCCGAAAAACCCGAAGCCTATGACACGGCGGCCATCGAAGCTGCGCTTGAGGCTGCCGGCTTGCATTCGCTGGTCGCCCGCCTCGATAGCCGCGCGCGCTGGGACAAGCTTCTCGATGCCGATGAACAGAAGGCAATCGGCTTTGCGCGCCTGCTCCTCGTCAAGCCGCGCTGGGTCGTCTTCGACGAAGTGCTTGAAGGCATGGAGCCGGAATGGCAGCGCACGATGACGAAGCTGCTTACTACGATGCCGGACACCGGCATGATCTACATCGGCCGCTCGGAGACCTATCTGGAATCGCTGCATCCGCGCACACTGCACCTGCTGGCGCTGCCTTCGAAATCCAATGAAGAACCGGTAGCGTCCGTTGCAGGATCGAGCGCCGCAGCAGCTCCTGCCCCGGCGCTCTGATCAATTCCAGTAGAAGAAGTCTACAGCGGATCAGCTGGAATTGCTCCAGGAGAGCTTACATCGGCGGCATCACGCCGTTGATGCCGACGGCGACCTGCGCGGCCGAAATACTGCCGTCGGCTGCCCTTTCCGCCATCACGATGACGCCGGCACCCGGCTTCAGATCGTCTTTCGTTGCCGGCGCAAAGGTGACGATCGGCGTACCCTCGGCAATCGAGATGGTCTTTTCCTTGCCCTGATAGGTGAGCGTGATTGTGTGGCCGTCGACAGCCTTGACCGCATTGCTGACGGTCGCATTCGTCATCGAGCTGTTCGGTTGCACGTCCCACGGACGGCTGCCTTCACCAGTACCCTTCATCGCGGCCGGGAAGATCAGCACCTCGATCGCGCCATCGGGACCTGCGCCTTTCGGCAGGGAGGCGACACCGACGAAATCGCCGACCTTGATATCATCGACGGAAGCATTCCTGATACCGGCGACCTTCCAACCGGACTTGAGCGCCACCGTCGCATCGCTGCCCTCGCGGGTCTTGACGGTTAGCGTGTCGCCGTTGAGGCTCTCGATCGTGCCACGCACGCGCAGGCGCTGGCTTTCCTGAGCAATCGCCGCCTGCGAAAGGCTAAGCACGACGAAGCCGCTGGCGGCAAGCGCCGTCAATATTCTGGTATAGGATTTGCTAGACATGTAACTCTTCCTTGTCGCCATTGATCGGCACGACCCCCGGCTGAGCGGCACTCTATGCCGCATGACGCGGCGCGGGCGAATCAAGGAAAAGTGAGGAAAGCGGACCCCGACAATCCGGTTCCAGAGGCCGGAGTCCGCGAAAGACCTTTGAAAAGACCGGCTCAACCGGCAGCAGACATGTCCATGTACATGATTTCCCAGACATGGCCGTCGAGGTCCTGGAAGCTGCATCCATACATCGGCCCCATATCGAGGATCGGCTTCCAGGGCTTGCCGCCCGCTGCCAACGCCTTCTTGAGGTAATCATCCACCTCATCGCGGCTGCCGGCCGAGAGGCAGGTCAGCACTTCCTTGCCCTTCGTCGTATCGGCAATATCGCCTTCGATGAACTGCTGGAAATGACCGTGGGTCAGCAGCATCACATAGATGTTTTCCTCCACGATCATGCACGCAGCATCGTCGGTGGTAAAATTCGGATTGTAGGAAAAGCCGAGCGCCGAGAAGAATTCCTTCGACTTGACGAGGTCCTTGACCGGCAGGTTCACGAAAATCATGCGCATGAAAAATCTCCCTTATGACGTGGCGGCACCATGCCGTTGATCACGTTCGGCCCAAGGACGGAGAAAAACCACCCGATCCGACATTTCAGGAAATTTTTATCGGATCAGCCTTCCAGCTCTTCGCGCAGCATTTCGAGTTCCAGCCATTCCTCTTCCATCTTCGTCAGGCTTTCGCGCAGCTTCTCCATCTCGGATGCCAGCCGATTAAATGTTGCCGGATCCTTGGTGAAGAGGCTCGGATCGGCCATCTTCTCCTCACGCTTGCCGATCTCCACCTCTGCCTTGGCCATTTCTTTCGGCAGGTTTTCGAGAGCGAATTTCTGCTTGTAGGAGAGCTTGGCCTTCGAGGCAGAGGGTGCGGCAGCCGCAGTCTCCTGCGCCTTGGGCTTTTCCGCCGCCTTCTCGGCCCTGCGGCGCTCCTCGGCCGCACCCTTGCGCTGCGCCAGCATGTCGGAATAGCCGCCGGCATATTCGATCCAGCGCCCATCCGGCGCTTCCGGATTGGCTGGCGCAATCGTCGAGGTCACCGTCCGGTCGAGGAAGTCGCGATCGTGGCTGACGAGGATGACGGTGCCGGCAAAACCCGTGACGATCTCCTGCAAGAGATCCAGCGTCTCGATGTCGAGATCGTTGGTCGGCTCGTCGAGGATGAGCAGGTTCGTCGGCCGCGACAGGATGCGCGCCAGCATCAGCCGGGCGCGTTCGCCGCCGGAGAGGTTCTTGATCGGCGTGCGCGCCTGCTCCGGCTGGAACAGGAATTCCTTCATGTAGCCAGTCACATGCCGCTGCTCGCCATTGACCAGCAGGTTCTCGCCACGCCCGTCCGTCAGGTAGTTGGCAAGCGTATCGTCGAGGTTCAGATCTTCGCGCTTCTGGTCCAGGGTCGCGATATCAAGATTGGTGCCGAGCTTCACGGTGCCGCTGTCGGGCGCAAGCTGGCCGGTCAGCATCTTCAAAAGCGTCGTCTTGCCGGCGCCGTTCGGGCCGACGAGACCGATGCAATCGCCGCGATGCACGCGGATCGAGAACGGCGCGACGATCGGCCGGTCGTCATAGCTCTTGGTGATCTTGTCAGCCTCGATCACCAGCTTGCCGGATTCCTGCGCATCGGAAGCGCTTGCCTGTACCGTTCCCTGCGGCCCCTTGTGGCCGCGATACTGCGAACGCATCGTCTGCAGCTCGCCAAGCCGGCGCATGTTGCGTTTGCGTCGTGCCGTCACGCCATAACGCAGCCAGTGCTCCTCACGCTCGATCGCCTTGCCGAGCTTGTGCTGCTCCAGCTCCTCTGCTTCCAGCACCTGGTCCCGCCACGCCTCGAAAAACGCAAAGCCCTTGTCGAGCCGGCGAGACGTGCCGCGGTCGAGCCAGACGGTGGCCGTCGAGACCTTTTCGAGGAAGCGGCGGTCGTGCGAGATCAGCACCAGCGCACTGCGCGTCTTCTGCAATTCGCCCTCCAGCCACTCGATGGTCGGCAGGTCGAGATGATTGGTTGGCTCGTCGAGCAGCAGGATGTCGGGCTCCGGCGCCAGTACGCGCGCAAGTGCTGCGCGGCGCGCCTCGCCGCCGGATAGGTTCTTAGGATTTTCCTCGCCGGTCAGCCCGAGATGCGAGAGCAGGTAGCTGACACGATAGGGATCGTCGCCCGGCCCGAGTCCGGCTTCGGCATAGGCCTGCACGGTCTCGAAGTCGGCAAAATCCGGCGCCTGCTCCAGATAGCGCACCGTGGACGCTGGATGGCGGAAGACCTCACCCGACTGCGCGTCGACGAGGCCTGCTGCGATCTTCAGAAGCGTCGATTTGCCCGAGCCGTTGCGGCCCACGAGGCAGATCTTGTCGCCGGACTCCACCTGCAGGGCAGCTCCCGCCAGAAGCGGTGCACCGCCGAAGCTCAGGAAGATATCGTCGAGTTTCAGAATGGGAGGCGCCAAGAATCAGACTCCGGAAAGATCATAGGGCCGCGCGAGCACGATGGCCCTGCCGCTGGCAAGCGAGAAGCGCACGGGGCCTTCCGCCACATTGGAAATGGTGCGCGACGAGCCGAAGGGCAAATGGAAGTCGGCGAGCGGATAGCGGGCATTTTCGATGAACAGGCCACGCAGCTCGCTGAAACCTGGCACGGAAAACAGGCTGCCCGGCGGAAGATCGATCTCCAGCGAGCCAGGAAGCAAAGGCACGGCCTCCTCACTGCCCGATGTCAGTAGCATGTCGAAGCCTTCCTCCGCCAGCTCCACGGCGTAGAGCAGATGCTGCAAGGCGTGGTCGGACCGTTCGCCGCCCAGCGCACCCGCAAGGATCAGGCGCTTCGCACCACGCTCGATCGCCTCGGTAACGGCAATTTCACCGTCCGTCGCAGCCTTTGCGGCTGGATAGGGCTGGCGCGGTACGTCGGGAAAAGCGACGTCGAGATCGGGCGACGTCGAATCGAAATCGCCAACCCACAATTCCGGCACCACGCCGAGCGCCGCCGCATGCCGCATGCCGCCGTCGGCCGCGATGAACCGGCTTTCCCGCACGGCGTCGCGCAGACGATCCGTCAGGCTGAGTGCCCCGCCGAGCAGGATGGTGAAGGTGGATTGGCTCATGGGCATTGCCCATAGCGCAAAGGGGGGGTGAAGGGGAAGAGGCGCCGGATATCCGGTGCCTTTCCCTCAAAGCAATTCCCGCAAAAGCGCGCAGCCGTTTTGCGGGAATTGCGTCAATCAAATGCTCTAGAAGCGATAGGTGACACCGGCGCCGATCAGCCAGGGATCCAGTTTCGCCTTGCCGCTGACATCGGCACCGCCGACTGTCGCATCGAAATCCGGACGCAGGAAGATCTTCTTCACATCCAGGTTCGCACCCCAATGCTCATCGAACATGTAGTCGAAACCGGCCTGCAGCGCGACGCCGAATGTGTTCTTCACATCGAGGCTGTCGGCGCTCTTGCCGGACTGGTTGTAGAAGACCGTGTAGTTCACACCGGCACCGAGATAGGGCTGGAAGGCACCGAAATCGGTGAAATGATATTGCAGCGTCAGCGTCGGCGGCAGCAGCCACGTCTTGCCGATTTCCCCGAGACCGGCAATCGAGCCTTCGCCATGCACATTGGCATAGGTCGTGCCGAGAATGAGCTCCGCGGAAATATTGTCGGTGAAGAAATAGGAGATATCCACTTCCGGAATCACCGTGTCCGAATAGGACAGATCGGATCCGGGAATGCCGTCGACTGAACCGTTGTCGCGCGTGATCACGCCAAGCGCACGCAGGCGTACCTGCCATGGGCTTTGCGTGGCCATTGGCGAGCCCGCTGAAGGCGCCAGATCGGCCGAAAGCGCCGCATGCCCGAAGGATGCGAAAACGATAGTGGCAAAAATACCCCTCAGCCGAAGCGGATGATGTTTCATGTGAATCTCTCCTGATGTCGTCGAACGAGGAGAGACTTAGGCTTGCCTTGGACGGGTCGGCTTGAGCGAGATCAAACGCTTGGACTATTTTCTCTAGCCCGGCGTATCCTTGTCGCGGGAAAGGAAGATCGCCTCGTAGCCGCCGATGAATTTCTCGAACAGCAGCGAGAAAGTGTCGATCTCTTCCTGCGGCCAGTCCCGCACGACCTCGGAAACGAAGGCGAGCTTCTGGGCCCGGATTTCCGCCAGCAGATTCGTCCCGAGCGGGGTCATGACGACGACGATACGCCGTGCATCCGCCTGCGAAGCCTCACGGCGCAGGACGTTTCGACCCACCATATCCGACACGACGCGGCTTGCCCTCGACGGATCGATGCGCAGCATCTCGGCAATGGCGCCGACCGTTACCTCGCCGTTTTCCTGCGCGCGGCGCACGGCATCGAGTACGTCGAGATGCGACAGCTCCAGATCCGGCGCCACGCTCTGGATCGCCAGGCGGCCGATCAGTCGGCGTCCTGTCATCATTCGCATACGCGTCATCGTGCGGCCGATGCGCGGCACGCTCTCCAACGGATCATCAAGCTCGGTCGTTCTTGTCTTGGTCAAGGTCTCGTTCATGACGAAACCATAACAGACCGGAGTTAAAAGTAAAATATGCCAATATCAATAATGTGCCATTGACAAATATATGACATTAGCACATAAGGCATCTACATAACGAAAATGGTCCATCCCATGGATATGCAACTTGCCCCCGCACCGCTCGTAACGGATCCCCGTCGGCGGCTCATCCTTTTCTTCTTCCTGATGACCGCCATGTTCATGGCGACGCTGGATAACCAGATCGTCTCCACCGCACTGCCGACCATCGTCGGCGAATTCGGTCATCTGGATCGCTTCGGCTGGATCGGTTCGGCCTATCTGCTGGCGCTCAGCGCCGTGATGCCGCTCTATGGCAAGCTCGGCGATCTCTTCGGACGCAAATATGTGATGATGACGGCGATCGCGATCTTCACGGTGGGCTCCGCCGTCTGCGGTCTCGCTGTTTCGATGAACACGCTGATTGCCGCCCGCGTGCTGCAGGGCTTTGGCGGCGGCGGCATCATGGTTTCGATCTTCGCCGTCAACGCCGACCTCTTCGAGCCGCGCGAACGCGCCCGATATCAGAGCTATTCCAGCCTCGTACTGATGGCCTCCGGCGCCATCGGCCCGGTCCTCGGCGGCACGATGAGTGATCTCTTCGGCTGGCGCTCGATCTTCCTCGTCAATGTGCCGATCGGCTTCATCGTGCTTACCGGCCTCGCCTTCATGCTGCCTTACCGCAAGCCGCATCGCCGGCCGAAGATCGACTATGCCGGCGCACTCCTGCTGGCGCTGACGACAACCAGCATCGTGCTTGCGACCGACAGCAGCGAGCTTTTCGGTGCGTTGATCTCGCCGCAGAGCATCGGCATAATCGCCTTCGGTGTCGCTTGCGCCATCACCTGGGTTTTCGTCGAACGTCGCGCGCCGGAGCCGATCGTGCCGCTGCCGCTCTTCCGCAATTCCACCTTCAGCCTGCTGCTGGTGATCTCGATCATGGGTGGTGCGATCGCCATCGGCATGGTCAACTACCTCGCGCTGTTCCTGCAGACGACGACAGGCCTTTCGCCGTCAGGCGCCGGGCTGCTCTTCATTCTGCTGACAGGCGGTCTCGTCTGCGGCTCACTGAATGCCGGTCGCATCATTTCGAAGACCGGTCGCTACAAGCCCTTCGCCATTGCCAGCCTCACCTGCAGCGCCATCGCTTTTGCACTGATCTCGCAGGTTCATGCCGGCACACCGATTGCCTTCATCGGCGCGATCATGCTGCTGCACGGCATCGGTATCGGCCTTGCCCAGCAGGTTCCGGTCATCGGCGTTCAGAATGCCGCACCGGCCCGCGATGTGGGTGCCGCGACCGGCTCGGTCACGCTGTCGCGCATGGGCGGCGCCTCGATTGCCATCTCCATCTACGGTGCAATCATTGCATCGCAGCTCGGCAGGCTCGGCTCCTCCATCCCGGGTGTGGCCAATATCGAGGAGCTGACGCCGAAAATGATGGCAGCCCTTCCCGAAGCCAGCCGTCAGGCGGTGGCTAATGCTTACGCCTCCGCCTTCTCGCCACTGTTCATGACCTCCTGCGGCATTGCTTTGATCGGTCTGATCGCCGCCATCATGCTGAAGCCGGTGCAGCTCCCCCGCGCTGGCGAACAGAAGACCAGCCAGACCAACGTCGCCGCCGAAGCCGCGGAGTAGGCAGAGGGCGCGCGGCCTCCGCGCGCCTCGCCAATTTAGTCGGCCCGAAAACACCACCATTAATTGCATTATTCGCGCGAATGTTACGCGTGCCCGTATCGGTCGCCATACTGACCGATTTTTTCCGCAGTGCAGCCGGAATCTGCACTTGCGATGGAACTTTCGCCATAATTTCATCGGAGCGAGAAGTGCCTCGACAGGCGGGGCATTGCCGAAATGCAACGGCGCCACATTTAGATAGAGTCTCGCTATGCAACCCACGCGGAAATCGGCTACAGCAAAGACTTGGATCGGCCGATTGTGCAGCGCGAGAACCGAGGCGGAAGCCTATTGAATTTTCCTGGCAACGGCCGGCCCGAAGATGCGGCAGACCGGCGACTTAAAATGGTGCGGAGAGACAGACTGGACAGCATGACGACGTGGAAATCGCCCGCGCTTTCCAGTGATGCCTTTTTGGCGCCACGCCGCTGGGCGCGCCGCTTCTTGCTGCTGTCGGCCTGCGCCGTCGCGCTGAACGGCTGCGAGTCGTTGATCCAACAATCCTATCAGCCGACCGTCGGCCCTTCGTCTAATCCGCAAATCGTCGACGAAGTGCAGAAGAACGATCCGCGCGCCGCCATGGGCGCCCGCGAGCATCCGCGCATCGTCGCGAGTTATGGCGGCGAGTATAAGGACGCCAAGACCGAGCGCCTCGTCGCCCGCATCGCCGGCGCGCTGACGGCCGTCTCGGAAAATCCGAGCCAGTCCTACCGCATCACCATCCTGAACTCGCCCGCTATCAACGCCTTCGCGCTGCCGGGCGGGTATCTCTATGTCACTCGCGGCCTGCTGGCGCTCGCCAACGATGCCTCGGAAGTCGCGGCCGTGCTGTCACACGAGATGGGCCACGTCACCGCAAACCATGGCATCGAGCGGCAGAAGCGCGAAGAGGCCGAAGTCATTGCCAGCCGCGTCGTCGCCGAAGTGTTGTCGAGCGATATAGCCGGCAAACAGGCGCTTGCCCGCGGCAAGCTGCGTCTTGCCGCCTTCTCTCGTCAGCAGGAACTGCAGGCCGACGTCATCGGCGTACGCATGCTCGGCGAAGCCGGCTATGATCCTTATGCCGCAGCCCGTTTCCTCGATTCCATGGCCGCTTACAGCCGCTTCATGTCGGTCGATCCCGAGGCCGACCAAAGCCTGGACTTCCTGTCGAGCCATCCGAATTCCGCCCAGCGCATCGAGCTTGCCCGCAGCCACGCTCGCGCCTTCGGCCAGGAAGGCTCAGTCGGCGACAAGGGCCGTGGCTACTATCTCGATGGCATCGATGGCCTTCTCTACGGCGACAGTCCGGAAGAGGGCTATGTACGCGGCCAGACCTTCCTGCACGGCGGCCTCGGCATCCGCTTCGATGTGCCGCCCGACTTCAGCATCGACAACAAGGTCGAAGCCGTCATGGCAACCGGCCCGAACGATATCGCCATCCGCTTCGACGGCGTGGCCGACAACCAGAACCAGAGCCTGACGAATTACATTTCCAGCGGCTGGGTTACCGGCCTTGATCCCTCGACCATCCAGCCGATCAACGTCAATGGCATGGAGGCTGCGACCGCGCGCGCCACTGCCGACCGTTGGGACTTCGACGTCACTGTCATCAGAAACAACAATCAGATCTTCCGCTTTCTGACGGCGGTGCCGAAAGGCAGCCCGTCGTTGGAGCCGACGGCAGACGTTCTGCGCGCAAGCTTCCGCCGCATGACGCCGGACGAAGCCGCTTCGCTGAAACCGCTGCGCGTGCGGGTGGTCACAGTCCGCCCAGGCGAGAACATCACCACGCTCGCTTCCCGCATGATGGGTACCGATCGCAAGCTTGATCTCTTCAAACTGATCAACGCCCTGCCGACGGGCGCTGCCGTTTCTCCCGGCGACCGCGTGAAGATCATCTCCGAATAAAAGAAGGCCCGGCTTATGCCGGGCCAGTCTGTGCTGCTGGGGAGTAATTCCTATCAGGCATAGGCCGCCATGTGCGGATCGGCACTGACGAGCGCCGTGCGAAGCTTTTCCATCGCCCGGCTTTCGATCTGGCGCACGCGCTCTTTGGAAATACCGAGGTCAGCGCCGAGCTCTTCGAGTGTTGCTCCGTCTTCGGCCAGCCGGCGCGCGCTGATGATCTTCATTTCACGCTCGTTGAGATGCTTGAGGGCAGAGGCAAGCCAGACGCGACGGCGTTCGCCGTCGATCATGTTCGAGACCTGCTCATCCGGCAATGGTTCGTCGCTGACGAGGAAATCCATCTTTTCTGCACTGTCGGCATCACCCGAGACGGAAGGCGCCTGCAGCGAGGCGTCATTGCCGGAAAGGCGCGCGTCCATGGTCTGCACGTCGGCAAGGCTGACACCGAGGGCAGCGGCAATTTCCTGATGAATGGATTGCAGTGTCAGCTGCGTATCGCCCTTGGCAAGCTTGGCGCGCAGGCGCCGCAGATTGAAGAACAGTGCCTTCTGGGCCGAACTCGTTCCGCCGCGCACGATCGACCAATTGCGCAGGATATAGTCCTGGATCGAGGCGCGGATCCACCAGCTTGCATAGGTGGAAAAGCGCACATCGCGCGCCGGTTCGAACCGGGCCGCGGCCTCCAGAAGCCCGACATAGCCTTCCTGCACGAGATCGCTCATCGGCAGGCCGAAATTGCGGAACTTGCCCGCCATGGAAATGACGAGGCGCATATGCGCCATGGCGATCTGGTTGCGAGCGCCACGATCCTCATGATCCTTCCAGCGGATGGCCAGATTGTGTTCTTCTTCACGAGCAAGATAGGGAGCCGCCATTGCTATTTTGATCATGCGCCGATCTGCAGACATGTTCTTCATATCGCTCTCCTAAATGGGCCACGTGCCTAAAAATGAACAAGCAAACATCGTTTCCGGAACATCGCTGCTCCGGAGCAAACTAGGGTCTTGAATGCATAAAGGCCTCCTCCTGGACTTTTCAGGAGGAGGCCCTATCTCTCGTCATGTGCCGCCAAGACGGCAGGGTTGGATCTGTTTCTTGAGATTGCCGGAAAGGCAAATTCTGGAAATCATGATCCGCTCCTCATCGAACGTTGACAGCTTCGGCGGAATTCAAACCGAGCGTTATGGGCTCCGGTTATGTCCGCATTACTGTGTATCAACGTCGTAGCAGCGAAAAAGTTCCAATAAAAAACCCGGCACCAAGGCCGGGTTTTTTCATCTGCAAAAACAATGCGCTATTAAGCGGCTTCGTCCTGCGAGTCGTCTTCCTCGATTACCTTGCCACGCTTCGGACCCTTGTTGAGATTGGTCTCGACGAGGCGAACTGCTTCGGTTTCAGACATCTTGTTGACGGCAGCGATTTCGCGAGCCATGCGGTCGAGGGCAGCCTCATAGAGCTGACGCTCGGAATAGGACTGCTCCGGCTGGTTCTCGGCACGGTAAAGATCGCGAACGACTTCTGCGATGGAAATCAGGTCGCCGGAATTGATCTTGGCATCATATTCCTGGGCGCGGCGGGACCACATGGTGCGCTTGACGCGAGCCTTGCCCTGCACGACCTTGAGGGCGCGCTCGACGAAGTCGGTCTCGGAAAGCTTGCGCATGCCGATGCTCATGGCCTTCGCGACCGGAACCTTCAGACGCATCTTGTCCTTTTCGAAATCGATGACGAAAAGTTCAAGCTTCATGCCGGCGACTTCTTGCTCTTCGATAGCCGTGATGGTACCGACGCCATGTGCGGGGTACACGATCGATTCACCAGTCTTGAAGCCGTGACGTGCGGTAGAAGGTTTTTTCTGCTGGGTGGTCATTCTAATCAAAAACTCCCTGTTACGCTACCGGCGGCGGCCGGAGCCGGGTCAGTCAGGCCCGGATGAGACGGTTAAATCCGTCGGGTGACTTCACTCTGGTTCCACCAGACAGAAGCAAAAGGTATCCTTGCGCGCGATCTTGGGATCCGACAGCTCAAGTTATTGATATGTCACGGAAACCGCGTACGGATTTGTTTTACTTTCGTGATGGTTTTGGGCACGCGTCATGCCACAAATGGAACAGTGTGGTGAACGTATCACAAAAATATGAGGAAATCAATAATTTGCTTAACGTGAGTCATGTGGGCAACACATAGCCCCCATGTGACTCACGCGTAATTTGAAACGTTTAAGCTGCCGCTGAACCCGGTTTCAACGGCACCGTACGTCGAGATTTTCAGTCGCCGCTACCGGGCTTTTCCGAGAAGTATTTCTCGAATTTTCCGGTCTCGCCGTCCATCTCCTTGGCCTCGGCCATCGGCTCTTTCTTGACCGTGATGTTCGGCCAGATGCTCGCATATTCAGCGTTGATCTTCAGCCACTTGTCGAGACCCGGTTCAGTATCGGGCTTAATCGCCTCTGCAGGACATTCCGGCTCGCAGACGCCGCAGTCGATGCACTCATCGGGATGGATGACGAGGAAATTCTCGCCCTCGTAGAAACAGTCGACGGGGCAGACTTCAACACAGTCGGTGTATTTGCAGCGAATGCAATTGTCGGTCACGACATAGGTCATGAAGAACTCCAGGATTTCCACGCGGGCGGGGCCGGGCAACCTGGAACGTCGCGCCTGTCCCCTAAGCCGGAGAGAAAGCGTGGACAGGCTTGGGAGGCAAGCACGCTACCCGGCAGGTTGTGTGTCACGTATCGGCTTTACAGCAGGATTTCAAGGACAAACGATCTTCGAAAAGCTGACGGCAGGAAGAGTTTTCTAATCCTCATCCGACATCAGCCTGTCGATTGCGCGCCGTTCCTTTTTCGTCGGTCTTCCGGAGCCGGTGGCCCGAATAGCCTGCTCATAAGGGGTGAGGCGTTTTGCCACATTCGGAGGCGGCGACAGATCCTCATAGAGCAGCTTCGCCTCCTCATAGGGTCCGCGCCGCTCGCCAGGCAGACGGACGACGAGAACGACGTCCCGCCGCTCCAGCGTCAGCTCAACGCGGTCGCCCACCTTGATCATCTGGCTCGGCTGCGCACAACGCGCGCCATTGATGCTGACGTGACCGGACTGGATATGGCTCTGCGCCAGCGAGCGCGATTTCACCATACGTGCGAAGAACAGCCATTTGTCGATGCGCTGGCGCGAACCGCTTCCCGGCTGTGTCTCTTCGCCCATGATTACTTCTTCATCTGCTCCTTAAGCGCTGCAAGCTTGGCGAAGGGTGAATCCGGATCGATCGGCTTCTCCTTGCGCGGCGGCTTGGCCTCGAAGCGCAGCGGCTGCGAATTGCCGCGGTTGTTGTTACGGTCGTTGCGATCGCCACGATCCTTGCGATCACCGCGGTCCTGACGGTCGCCGCGCTGCTCGTTGCGATCATTACGCGCATGCTGGGGCCTGCCCCCATCGCGATTGCCACCTTCCCGGTTACCGTCGCGATTGCCGCCATCCCGGTTGCGGTTGTTGTTGCGATTGCCGTCCCGGCTCTCGCCGCCTTCAGCACCGCCCTGGCGGCGATTGTTACGCTCACCGCGGTCCTGACCCTGGCCTTGGCCCTGTCCGCCGCGGCGGTCGCCATGGCCGCGCGCTTGGCGCTGGTTTTCGTTGCGGCCACCGAGGCGCCACAGGAGAACCGGCTTCGGCTCTGCTGCCTCAGCTTCAGCCTCGCCTGCTTCAGTCGTAGCTTCGGCAGATGCAGGCGTTTCCGCAGCCACGGATGCGACTTCGACGGCAAGCGTTTCTTCCGAAGCGCCATCTGCGTCGTCATGATCCGCCTTTTCAGCAGTTTCCTCTGCTGCAGCCTCGGTCGTCGTCGCCGCGGGAGCGGATGCCACATCCTGCGTTGCGAGGAATGCGGCCGCCTCTTCGGCCTTCACGGCATCGGCGCGGTAGCCGAGACCCTTGAGAATCTCTTCCATGTCTTCGAGCGTCGCGCCGAGAATGGATAGCATCGCCGTCGTCGTCGTGAAGCGGCGACCGTCATAGGCGCCTTCCGGACGCGTGCCCTGACCCGGCTTCCACTGCAGGAGCGGACGGATGAGATCGGCAAGACGCTCGAGAATGTCGATGCGCACGGCACGCTTGCCGAGGAAACGGAAGCCTGCGAGCTTGTAGAACATACGCTCGAAGCTCGGATCGGTGACCACGGAGGTACGGCCGGCGGCAAGCACCGGAATGAGATCGCCGTAGCCCGGCTTGTCGAGGCCGTCATTCTTCAGCGCCCAGAGCAGGGTGATGAGCTCCGCCGGCGCCGGCTTCAGAAGCGCCGGCACGAAGATATGATAAGCGCCGAAGCGAATGCCGTAACGGCGCATGGAGGCGCGCGCATCCTGATCCAGGGACTTCACTTCTTCCGTCACGTCGCGGCGGAAGAGCACGCCGAGATTCTCGACGAGCTGGAAGGCAAGCCCCTTGGCAAGACCCTGCAGGTCTTCGGCGCGCGACAGGTCGTCGAGCGGCTTCAGCACCGTGCTGATATGATGATTGACAAAACGCTCGATACGGGCGGCGACATGGTCGCGCGCATTGCCCGTGAGCTGCTCGTCGGCAAGCAGGATGACACGCGGACGCATCACATGGTCGCTGCCCGAAAGGCGGCCGACGGGATCGCCGAGCCAACGGACGAGTCCATCCGAACCGATCGCCAGATCGGCATTGCCTGCCGCATGCAGGCGTGCGGCACGAGCTTCGAATTCAAGAGCGAGCGCCTTTTGCGACGCAGCCTGAACCGCCTTGGCGTCCGGTCCGTCCGTTCCACCAACAGGCGTAAAACGGAACCCGCTCAACTGCCCTACATGATGTCCTTCAACAAAGACATCGCCATTCACACTGATTTCAGCTTCCAGCATCGCATTCTCTCTCAGGCGCTTCATGAGCACAGATGTCCTGCGATCAACAAAGCGTTTCGTCAACCTTTCATGTAACGCGTCGGACAATCGATCTTCGATTTCCCGCGTCTTTTCCTGCCAGTGTGTCGGATCGGCAAGCCAGCCGGGCCGATTCGATACATAGGTCCAGGTTCTTATCTGCGCGATTCGCGCCGAAAGCGTGTCAATTTCTCCATCTGTCCGATCCGAACGGTGAACCTGTTCGGCTAGAAACTGCTCGTTCACCGTGCCATAGCGCACCAGATCGGAAAAGAGGGTAGAAATAAGATCGGCATGTTGCGCAGGCGTTATGCGCCGATAGTCCGGCAGAGCGCAAGCCTCCCAGAGCTTTTCGACCCGCGCCGGCGTGTTGGCGAGATCAACAATTTCCGGATAGCGCGACAAATGTTCGAGCGCTTGCTGGTCGACGGCCGGCAGCGCCCGGGTCAGACCCGGCACACGGGGCCCGGTCTCAAGGCTTGCCCGCAGGGATTGTATCGAAGAAAAATCGAGATCCTTGGTACGCCACTGCAGAACCTTGATATTGTCGAACTCATGGCCCTCGATGCGTTGCACGAGTTCCTCGTCGAAGGGAGAAACCTGGCCCGTTACGCCAAAGGTTCCGTCACGCACATGGCGGCCGGCGCGGCCAGCGATCTGGCCGAGTTCGCCGGGGTTGAGGTTGCGGAACTGATAACCGTCGAACTTCCGGTCCTGCGCGAAGGCCACATGGTCGACATCGAGATTAAGACCCATGCCGATCGCATCGGTCGCGACGAGATATTCGACGTCGCCCTCCTGATAGAGCGCGACCTGCGCATTGCGGGTACGGGGACTGAGCGCGCCGAGCACGACAGCCGCGCCGCCGCGCTGGCGCCGGATCAGTTCTGCAATCGCATAAACTTCGTCCGCCGAGAAGGCGACGATCGCCGAACGCTGCGGCAGCCGGGTGATCTTCTTCTGCCCGGCATAAAGAAGGTGGGAAAGCCGCGGCCGCTCCGTGACCGTAATCCCCGGCAGAAGCTGCTGCAGGATCGGCCGCATAGTGGCTGCACCCAGCAGAAGCGTCTCCTCGCGGCCGCGCAGATGCAGGATACGGTCTGTAAAGATATGGCCGCGCTCGAGATCTCCCGCGAGCTGCACTTCATCGATAGCAACGAAGGCGGCCTTGGTTTCCCGTGGCATGGCTTCGACCGTACAGACGGAGAAACGCGCATTCGGCGGCGAGATCTTTTCTTCGCCGGTCACCAGCGCCACGTTCTGGGCGCCGACCTTTTCGACCACGCGCGTATAGACTTCGCGCGCCAGCAGGCGGAGCGGCAGGCCGATGACACCCGTACCATGCGCCACCATGCGTTCGATCGCATAATGGGTCTTGCCGGTATTGGTCGGCCCGAGCACCGCGGTCACGCCGCGCCCGCTCAGTATCATCGGCTGCGAAGTCAGGGTCATGTTCCATGCAAGTGAGGCGGTGACGCCCCAGGGTCAAGTCGGAGCTGCCAATGAGGCACAGAACACATGGACAGCCGAAGCTTCAAACGCAAGGGCAGATTTGAAATAGACTTTGGATTGAGCACGGAAGTCACAGCCCGCTAAGTCCTTGATTTAAGATTCGGAACAGCTTGAGAACGAATCGGAGACGAATCGCTGACTCCGGCTGATTCAGCTTTTGTTCACGGCTAAGTATTGATTTTGAATCGCTTTTTACACTAGATGCTGAATCTCTAGACTCGCCTGAGAACAAATGCTGGCAACCGTTTTTAACGCTTCTTGCCGCATCGTAAAAACACAAAGGCCAAGCCCGAAATTAACGCTTCGACCAAAGCCGGAACGAATCGGAGACGAATCGCCGATCTCGAGGTTTTCCCTTTTCGTTCACGGCGAGATCTTGTGGCGTTTTCGCCACCGATCCCAAGATACAGGTTCCGGGTTTGCCGCAGCCATTCCGCGCTCTCGGATCGCGTTAATCTTTTGCATGCCGAATTTACGGAGCCTTAAACAGACCGGCGCCGGTAGGCCGATGAAAGTCACGGCTGATCAAAGCCGGAACGAATCGCCGACGAATCGGAGACATCTTCATTTTCTCGCTTTGTTCACCGCAACATATTGTATTAAAAGAGGATTTTAACCATAATCGGAAAATTCCGATAGCATTTCGCCGACTTGCTTTCGAAGGAACCGGCTAAATTCGGCCTCTGTCGCAAAGGGCGATCACGCCGCCGTGATATTCTGAGAGTTTAGCCGGGAACAAAAATCGCGGATGCGGGTTTCTAGTCCAGTCGAAATGAGAATGAGGCAGGACAAACACCATGCTTGGCACGATACTTCTTATTATCCTTATTCTGTTATTGGTCGGCGCCTTGCCGAATTGGGGTTATAGCCGCGGCTGGGGCTATGGACCTTCCGGTGGTTTGGGGTTAGTTCTCGTCATCATTATCATTCTTGTACTGATGGGCCGAATTTAAAGGCCGGTAACCTGGGGAGTTAGACATGAAAAAGATTGTTCTTAGCTGCGCTCTCATTGGCGCTCTCGCCTCCTGCACCCCGACGGAGCAGGGCACGGCGATTGGTGCGGGCACTGGCGCCATCATCGGCGGCGCCGTCAGCAACAGCTGGGGTGGCGCGGCAGTCGGCGCAGTCGCCGGCGGCCTGACAGGCGCACTGATCGGCCAGTCGGTCGAACGCCGCGGCTACTGCATCTATCGCGACCGCTACGGTCGCCGCTACGAAGCGCGTTGCCGCTAATCAGCATCGGCCCATCGGAAATTTTGAACGGGCGCTTCGGCGCCCGTTTTTCTTGCGCGCTTTTGTCGTCAACGCGGCGTTGACGATCGGTCGCTGAAGTCAAATCTACCGCGCCGCCAGGACCAGGCGCATATTCCTTTCAACATCACAGGGGCAGAGCATGTGCCGCCCGTGAATGAAAAGGAACGCTACCATGGCCCAGATTTTCCTGAATTCCGCCGTCGCCGTCCTGATCGCCTCGGTTTTCCTCACGACGGCTGTCGCTGCCCTCCGCAGCCAGGACCGCGCCGTCCAGAAAGTGCCCGTCAAAGCCAATAGACGGCGTCATCCAAACGCCTGACAGCATCAATGAACCGAACCGCGTGACGGCAACTATCCGAGTGCCCGTCCGCAGGGAGACACGACCATGAACAGGATCATCGCAATCGCCGCCCTCATCACCATTGCCCTCGCGGCCTATGGCGCATCTGCCGGCCCCTATGACAGTGCCGGCAGCTTCCCGAGCAACTACGCCCACAGCCAGAAGAAATAGGTTCAGACGAAGAACTGACCGCCATTGGCCGTCAACGTCGAACCGGTAATAAACCCGGCATCGTCGGAAATGAGGAAGGTCACGCACCGCGCGATCTCCTCGGGTTCGCCGAGGCGCCCAACCGGGATTTGCGGAATGATCTTCTCATTCAGCACCTTTTCCGGCACCGCAAGCACCATTTCCGTCCCAATATAACCGGGGCAGATGGCATTGACGGTGATGTTCTTGGCCGCACCTTCCTGGGCAAGCGCCTTGGTAAATCCGAGGTCGCCGGCTTTGGCGGCAGAATAGTTCACCTGCCCCATCTGGCCCTTCTGGCCGTTGATGGAGGAGATATTGACGATGCGGCCGAAGCTGCGGTCACGCATGCCGCTCCAGACATGGTGCGTCATGTTGAAGAGACCGGTGAGGTTGGTATTGATCACCTCATGCCACTGCTGCGGCGTCATCTTGTGAAACATCGCATCGCGCGTGATGCCGGCATTATTGACGAGGATCTCGACCGGGCCGAGTTCGGCCTGGACCCTTGCGATACCTTCGCCGCAGGCAACATAGTCGGACACGTCCCACTTGAAGACCGGCACGCCGGTAACATCGTGAAATGCCTTGGCCCTTTCATCATTGCCGGCATAGTTGGCGGCAACCTTATAGCCGGCATTCTTTAGCGCCATCGAAATTGCCGCGCCAATGCCGCGCGTACCCCCAGTGACCAGAGCCACTCTGCTCATGTTCCGCTCCCCTGTTGTTGTCAGCCCGCTCTCGGACGGGCCTCAAGAAACATGCATTGTACGCTATTTACATTGCCTCGAAGCACATCGCGACACCCATGCCACCGCCAATGCATAGCGTGGCGAGACCCCTTTTGGCGCCGCGGCGCTTCATTTCGAAGAGGAGCGTATTGAGGACGCGCGCACCCGAAGCGCCGATCGGATGACCGATCGCAATCGCGCCGCCATTGACGTTGACGATATTAGGATCCCAGCCGAGATCCTTGTTCACGGCGCAGGCTTGGGCCGCGAAGGCTTCATTGGCCTCGACGAGGTCTAGATCGCCGACGGACCAACCGGCCTTTTCCAGTGCCTTGCGGGAAGCGGGGATCGGACCAGTCCCCATGACCTGCGGATCGACACCGGCTGTTGCCCAAGAAACGATGCGGGCAAGCGGCTGGATGCCGCGTCGCGACGCTTCCGCTTCGCTCATCAGTACGGCTGCGGCAGCGCCGTCGTTGAGACCGGAGGCATTCGCCGCGGTCACCGTGCCATCCTTGTCGAAGGCGGGCCGCAGCTTGGCCATAGCCTCCAGCGTCGCGCCGTGGCGGATATATTCGTCGGCATCGACGGTTACGTCACCCTTGCGGCCCTGAATGACGAAGGGAACGATTTCGTCCCTGAAGCGGCCAGCCTTCTGCGCGGCTTCGGCCTTGTTCTGCGAGCTGACGGCGAACTGGTCCTGGTCGTCACGGGAAAGCTGCCATTGGCGTGCGATATTTTCAGCAGTAACGCCCATGTGATAGCCGTAAAAGGCGTCGGTTAGGCCGTCCTTGATCATGGTGTCGATCATCTTCATGTCGCCCATCTTCACGCCGCTGCGCAAATGCGCCGCGTGTGGCGCCATCGACATGGATTCCTGACCGCCGGCGACGATGATCTTCGCATCGCCGAGCGCGATCTGTTGCATGCCGAGTGCAACGGCACGCAGACCGGAACCGCAGAGCTGATTGACGCTCCAGGCCGTCGCCTCCTTGGGAACACCGGCCTTCATCGCCGCCTGGCGAGCGGGGTTCTGGCCCTCGCCGGCCTGCAGGACCTGGCCAAGGATGACCTCGTCTACGTCTTCAGGGGAAACACTTGCCCGCTCCAGCGCGCCCTTGATGGCGGCTGCGCCGAGCTCGTGAGCGGGAATTGTGCCGAAAGCACCGTTGAAGGAACCGACAGCGGTACGCGCTGCGCTGGCGATGACGACGGATGAACTGCTCATGGAATACTCCTGGTTTTCAAGGAACGACGTGTGCCACAGATGGACTGCTGCATGTTGGGACTGTGATCTTGCAGTGTGGAAGAGCCCCGCCTATCGTTCCGTCCCCATCATTTTTTCTTCGATATAGATCTCGTTGACGAGAACGGCGACGAGGCGGAGGTGGTCGTCCTCGACGCAGTTCGCGCCGCCCGTCTCTGACGCGCCGCGCGCAGTTTTTTCATAGATGGAGCCGCTGCAACGCCGACGTATCCGGCATTGCAGCCATCTGCTGATAAGATTGTTCATAACGGCCTCACATTGGCTCATTGGTCACATATTCGGATAGACCGGCCCCTCGCCGCCCTGCGGCGGCACCCAGTTGATGTTCTGGTTGGGATCCTTGATATCGCAGGTCTTGCAGTGGACGCAGTTCTGGGCGTTGATGACGAAGGTCTCTTTGCCGTCCTTCTCCACCCATTCATAGACGCCGGCCGGACAGTAGCGCGTCGACGGGCCGGCATAGATATCGTGCTCGGACGACTTCTGCAGGGCCATGTCCTTGACCTGAAGGTGGACCGGCTGATCCTCCTCATGGTTGGTGTTGGACAGGAAGACGGAGGACAAGCGGTCGAAGGTCAGGACACCGTCGGGCTTCGGATAATCGATCTTCTTGTGCTGTGAAGCCGGCTCCAGCGAGGCGGCATCGGTCTTGCCGTGACCAAGCGTGCCGAAGAAGGAGAAGCCGAAGAGCTGGTTGGTCCACATGTCGAGACCGCCAAGGGCGACGCCCAAGGCTGTGCCGAATTTCGACCAGAGCGGCTTGACGTTGCGCACGCGCTTCAGATCCTTGCCGATATCGCTCTTGCGCCAGTCGGTCTCGATCTCGGCCACTTCGTCATTGGCGCGGCCGGCAGCAATCGCCTCGG
>NZ_AJWE01000125.1:0-46156 GCF_000281145.1 Rhizobium sp. CF142
CCACACATCGAAACAGTCAACAGGCCTTTTTCAAAAAAATCGTTTTTCTTCCATCCAATTGTTTCGACAAGAGATTTTATATCGGTCGCTAAAGTCCGCTCGTTTCCCGGATTCCGATCGCACCGGAAAAGCCTGGAAAACATGACTGTTTGTCGGTTTTGCTGTGGAAGATACGATTTTGATCGTCTTCGCCCCGACATCATCACATTCTGCTGGTCAGAGGAAACACGCATGATTCACGCAGGCATGCGCACGTAGAGTGCCTATTCCGGTGTGATTTGACTTCAGTGCCCAAAATATGCACATCTTTCGCCCCAGCCAGGATGGCCCTCGGATGCCTATAAAGACATCGAATGTAAGGATGCGAACTCCACTGCCATGATGACGGAGAAAATGATGATCCGCTCGCTGGGCAGCGAGCCTCCGCTTCTGGCAGACGGGCGACGAGCGCCCGACCGGCGCGAGGTTTCGCTTCGCTGGCTTTCGGGCACGTTCCTCACAGGCATTACTTCATCGATCCTCATGGGTGTTGCGCTTTTTGCTGCCCTTGACGGCCGGCAGCAGCTGGCAATCCCGGCCGAGGCCTATGCAAGCGCATCGGCCGACGCGCATCAGGATACGTCTGTTACCCGCGGCGGTCGTCTGATAGCCCCCGTCATCGCCGCCAAGCCATCCGACCGTGCCGTCATGGAAGTCTCGACCGTCGTCCATGACGGCGAGAAAGAAGTCGTGCGCCGCCAGCCCTTCTCCCATGTGAAGATGATGTTGGCTGCCAACCACGTCGCGACTGAGGATTATCCGGACTTCGATCCACTGGCGATCTTCTCGGCCGACGAGCCCCAGCCGGCACCGCAAAGCCGCACCGGCGCAATTTACGGCTCCGATGTCGAATCCGAAGTGGCGTTAAAGACCATTCCCTTCCCAACCGGCAAATCCGACCTCAACATGGCCCCTGGCCTGTCGCTCGACGAGGTCGAGGAAAACGTCCGCTCCAACGGCTCCGTTCTGACGGACGGAAATGCCCAGCTTGCCGCCCTCTACTATGTGGACCCGCGCCGTTTCTCCGCCGAGGACAACGATGTCGACCTGACCGCCGGCCTTGCCGCGCGCGTGCTCGAACAGAACATGACGGTCTCGGCACCGGAATCCATCACACCGCAGACCGAAGAATTCGCCGACGACATCCTGCCGGTGCGCCAGGATACGACAATCGCCAAGGCGCTCGCCGATTCCGGCTATCCACAGCCGCAGGCAGACGGCATGTCCGGTTATATCGCTCCCCTGTTCGGCACCGATACGCTTTCGAAGGGCGACGTCCTGCGCATCGGTATCATTCAGAAGGGCGAGCAGGCGAAGATCATCCGCGCCAGCATCTATCGCGGTACACGGCATCTGATTACCGTCGCCCTCGACGACAAGGGTCGTTTCGTGGCTGGCAGCGAACCGCCGATGCTGGATGCCGTCACCACCGCCTTTGAGGATAATTCCTTCGCGCCGCCCGCCGGCCAGAATTTGCCGCGCGTCTATGACGGCATTTACCGCGCAGCTCTTTCCTATGGCATGACCAAGGACATGACGGCGCTGATCATCAAGCTGCTCGCAGCCAATGTCGACTTCCAGGCGCAGTTGAAGCCGACGGACTATCTTGAAGCCTTCTTCTCCGTCACCGATAGCAACGGCCAGGCGACCGAGGATTCCGATCTTCTCTACGTCAACGCCCGCTTTGGCGATACGTTGACGCGCTTCTATCGCTTCCAGGACCCGGAGGACGGCACGATCGATTACTTCGATCAGGACGGTAAGAGCATCCGCCAGTTCCTGTTGCGCAATCCTGTCCCGAACGGCATCTTCAAGTCCGGCTTCGGCATGCGCCGCCACCCGATCCTCGGCTTCGCGCGCATGCATACTGGTGTCGACTGGGCGGCGCCCCGCGGCACGGCGATCATTGCGGCCGGCAACGGGACTGTTGAAAAGGCAGGCTGGGATTCCGGTGGCTACGGCAACCAGACCATCGTCCGCCACGCCAATGGCTATGAATCCTCCTATAACCACCAGAGCGCCATCGCCAAAGGCATCGTGCCGGGCGCCAAGGTGCGACAGGGCCAGGTCATCGGTTGGGTAGGAACGACGGGCGAATCCACCGGCCCGCACCTGCACTATGAATTGATCGTCAACGGCACCAAGGTCGACCCGCTGCGCATCCGCCTGCCGGGCGGCAAGTCGCTCCAGGGCGATGCGCTCGCCAAGTTCGAGGACGAGCGCAAGCGCATCGACACGCTGCTGAATAACCAGCCCGCCACGGATCAGGTCGCGAGCAAATAATTCTCCCCGTCTGCAGAAACAAAAATGGCGGCCCGAGGGCCGCCAATTCAATTCTCGTCTGCTTAGCCTTACGCCGCTTCGCTGACCGACTGCTTCGACCGGAACAGCAACCGGTCCGAGCCGCTGGTGATCGTCACCGTCGATCCATCCGGGACCTGACCTGAAAGGATCTGCTCGGCGAGCGGATCCTGGACGAACTTCTGGATCACCCTCTTCAGCGGGCGAGCGCCGTAGACCGGATCGTATCCCTTGTTCGCCAGCCAATTGCGGGCATCCTCGTCGAGATCGAGTGTGATCTTGCGCTCGGACAGCAGCGAGATCAACCGCTTCAGCTGGATATCGACGATCGCACCCATTTCCTCACGCTTCAGGCGGTGGAAGAGGATGATCTCATCGATACGGTTCAGGAATTCCGGCCGGAAATGACCGCGAACGACATCCATCACCTGCTCCCGAACGGTCTCGCTGTCCTCACCCTCACGCAACTGCGTCAGGTATTCAGCACCGAGGTTTGAGGTCATGATGATCATCGTGTTGCGGAAGTCGACCGTCCGGCCCTGACCATCGGTCAGGCGACCATCGTCCAGCACCTGCAGCAGGATGTTGAAGACATCGGGATGCGCCTTCTCGATCTCGTCGAACAAAACGACCTGATAGGGCCGGCGACGGACAGCTTCCGTCAACGCACCACCTTCATCATAGCCGACATAGCCGGGAGGCGCACCGATCAGCCGGGCCACGGAGTGCTTCTCCATGTACTCGGACATATCCATGCGCACCATCGCCGTTTCGTCATCGAAGAGGAAGCGGGCGAGCGCCTTGGTGAGTTCCGTCTTGCCGACGCCGGTCGGGCCGAGGAAAATGAACGAACCGATCGGCCGGTTCGGATCCTGAAGGCCTGCGCGGGCACGGCGCACGGCGCGGGATACGGCCTGAACCGCATCGCCTTGGCCGATCACCGACTTCGCCAGCTCGTCTTCCATCCGCAGCAGCTTGTCGCGTTCGCCCTCCAACATCTTGTCAACAGGAATGCCGGTCCAGCGGGAAACGACATGGGCGATATTGTCAGGGATCACGACCTCCTGCACCATCGCGTTGCGGCTGTTGTCTTCCTTGCTTTCAGCCTCGGTCAGCTGCTTTTCGAGATCGGGGATCACGCCATAGGCGAGCTCGCCGGCGCGCTGGAATTCACCCTTGCGCTGGGCGATTGCCAGTTCGTTGCGGGCATCGTCGAGCTGCTTCTTAAGGTCAGCGGCAAGGCCGAGTTTCTGCTTTTCCGCCTGCCAGCGGGCCGTCAGCGCGTCGGCTTCTTCCTCGAGAGAAACGAGCTCGCCTTCCAGCCGCTTCAGCCGGTCGGCGGAAGCCACGTCGGTTTCCTTCTTAAGCGCCTCGCGCTCTATCTTCAGCTGGATGATGCGGCGGTCGAGCTCGTCGAGTTCTTCCGGCTTGGAATCCACCTGCATGCGTAGGCGGGCAGCCGCCTCGTCCATCAAATCGATCGCCTTGTCCGGCAAGAACCGGTCGGTGATATAACGGTTCGAAAGGGTCGCAGCAGCAACCAGCGCAGCATCGGCGATGCGCACCTTGTGATGCTGCTCATATTTTTCCTTCAAGCCGCGCAGGATCGAGATCGTATCCTCGACCGTCGGTTCCTCGACCATGACAGGCTGGAAACGGCGGGCAAGAGCCGGATCCTTCTCTACATGCTTGCGGTATTCATCGAGCGTGGTAGCACCGACGCAATGCAGCTCACCGCGGGCAAGAGCAGGCTTCAGCAGGTTGGAGGCATCCATTGCCCCATCTGCCTTGCCGGCACCAACAAGCGTGTGCATTTCGTCGATGAAGAGGATGATCTCGCCGTTCTCCGACTGAACCTCGTTCAGCACAGCCTTCAGGCGCTCTTCGAATTCGCCGCGGAACTTCGCACCGGCAATCAAGGCACCCATGTCGAGCGCCATCAGCTTCTTGTCCTTCAGGCTTTCCGGCACGTCGCCATTGACGATGCGCAGCGCAAGGCCTTCGACGATCGCCGTCTTACCGACGCCCGGCTCACCGATCAGGACGGGATTGTTCTTGGTGCGACGCGAGAGAACCTGGATCGTACGGCGGATTTCGTCGTCGCGGCCGATGACCGGGTCGAGTTTACCTTCGCGGGCATCGCTCGTCAGGTCGCGGGCATATTTCTTCAGGCTGTCGAAACCTTGCTCAGCACTCGCCGTATCGGCGGTGCGGCCCTTGCGGATTTCGTTGATGACCTGGTTGAGCGCCTGTGCGGTCACACCGGCATTCTTCAGCGACTGGTAGGTCGAGGCAGAGGTTTCGATCGCCAGTGCCTGCAGCAGACGCTCGACCGTCACGAAGCTGTCGCCGGCTTTCTTCGCGGCCTCTTCGGCAGTGGAGAAGACCTTGGCGAGTGGCTGGGCAAGATAGATGTTGCCGTTGCCGCCGGAAACTTTCGGCAGTTTGGCAAGTGCGGCATCATTGGCAAGCCGCGCGGCCTTTGCATCGCCACCGGCGCGCTCGATCAGCGAAGCGGCCATGCCCTGATCGTCATCGAGCAGGACTTTGAGCACATGTTCTGCGGTGAATTGCTGGTGCCCTTGCGCAAGCGCATAGGTCTGGGCGGACTGAACGAAACCGCGCACTCGCTCGGAGTATTTTTCGATATTCATATGTTACCTCCATGAATCGCCCTGCCCTTCATAAGGCACAGACCGATGATTGAGATTGAGCTCCCTCAAAAGGCAAGCCCCTGTTTGTCGCCATTGGAATTTGCGGCAAACAACCTGAGCAGGATATGGTGGAGAATCCCAATAGTTTAAAGGGGCGGGCAAGGGAAAAACCAGCAGCTCAAAGCGGCCTCCCCTGCAGCCATGTCTTCCTTGTTCCCATCGGTTTCTCCCGAAGGAGCAGCCGATGACGTCTTTAAGCGTTCCGTGCCGTCATCCAATTTGACGTCCCATCAAAAAGCTGAGCAGACCCACCACATATAGAAGAGGCGGCAAGCCGGATGCTCGAAGCGGTAGGGATGCACGCTCCATCACCGTCATGGTCAGCCCGATCGCGACCATGCCAAGGCCACCGGCCTGGACCGCCGCGATCGACAATGTCCATGGGCATGCCCACCAGAGCGTAATATTCTGCATGAACAATTCGCCGGTCGGCCATCGCGCACCCACGCAGTAATGAGCGATGACGCCGAAGCTCGGAAAGACCCGAACAGGAAAAGCCCAATCCCGCATCTCGCGAAATGTAGTCCGCTAATCATCGACCTATCTCCAGGGTAGCTTTGATTGCCGGCTTGTGAGAGCAGATTGCCTCTCAGCCTTACTTGCTCATCGGCGCGACATCCGGCAGCACCCATTTCTTGTCAAAGAAGTCCTTGGTTGGACCATAAGCGCGGAACATCAGCTCAAACTTCCGCTTCGGGTCGGTCGGTACCCAATTGGCCTCCTTACCTTTCGGCGCGCTTGGTCCGAAATAGAGGTCGATGGAGCCGTCCTCGTTCTTGACGAGCTCAGAAATCTGCGATGAGCGGCTCGCGCGCGAAACATTCTTGATCAGCACATGTGTCTGCCGGTCATAGGCCGTCACCGACCAGTACTGCTCGACGGGCACATTTGGCGGAACGTTGAGGCGATAGGTCTTGCCACCGTCAAAATCATTCCCGTCCTTGTCGCGGATCGAGATCGAATAGAATTGGCCTGCGCCCAGCCGCTTGATGCCGATATAGGCATAGCTGTAAGCAACGCCGCGATGATCGACGGGATAGGCATCGGGTTCATCGAAATTGGACTGCGACGCCTTGATGAGATCGGGGTAGGCCGGGAAGGTCCAGCGGCTTTTCTCGGTGAAAAATGGGGGAAGCCCGGCATCATATTTCGCCTCCAAAAGCGCCTGCGCTTCCTTGATGCCTTTGGTCAGGAGGGACTGCACATGCCGGTCCGGCTTGAAGGGCTTGCCCTTTTCGATGCCGATCGATTTCAGCTGATCAATCATCACGCGGTCACGGGTAATCCACGGCTCCTCCTGAATGACGCGGTTCAGATTGTCGAAGAAGCTCTCATCCCATTTGATGGTGGAATCAAAGAGGATGTTTTGGACGTCGGCAAAAATGGTCTCCGGCGGATTGCCGGCAGCGGAGAGAGGGTAGATCTTCAGCTTCTTGCCATAGTCGATCGAAGCCTGCACGTCGGCGTCGCTGTGGCTCTTCAGGTTTGAGCGGAAGAGCATGTAGCCGCCGTAGACCTCCGACTGCAGCGGAAGGAAACCATCCGGAAGCTTGTCTTTATAGGCCGGCGGCAGGATTACGAACTTTCCGCCCTTGCCTTTATCGATTCCGAGCAGGCCGGCGTCCTCAAGCGGCAGTTGCCAGGCATTGACGATGTTGCCGTTGAAAGAGGCGCCGCTCTCTGCGGCCGGCAAATCGAGAACAACGGGACCATCCCTCGTGGTGAAGAAAGCCATGAAATAGAGAGCATCGGGATTGGGCGTCAGCGTCTGGTTCTTCCAATCCAGTGGCCGACCCCAATAGATGACTTGCCCGACCTTGCCCGGCGTCTTGGTCAGCATCTCCTGGCGCATCAGGTCGTAATTGACGACAGGAATTCCCCATACGACAGCCTGCACGGCCTTCCGCTCGATCTCACTGTCGAAAACTTGCTGCGCTGCCTTCTCCGCGCCATGGGCGGAGGCTGCGACCAGCATGCACAAGAAAACAAGATACTTCATGATGGCGTTCCTCCGGTCCCGACAGGTGTCCTGGAGTGAATGCCTCGAAGGCTCAATGCGGAAGTACGTTACTGTAAATTCGCGTGTAAACGCGCCCTCACAAATAGCCGAAGCAACCAAAAGAGCAGGCGCCCCGCAAAAGAAAAGGCCGCCCGGAAAGGCGGCCTTCAAATTCTGCGATCGAAGCAGGCTTATTCGGAAGCAGCTTCAGCCAGAACCGGCGCTTCCGCGGAAGCACCTTCTTCACCGGTCGCTTCACCTTCAGCACCGCGACGCGGACGGCGCGGGCGGCTACCGGCATTGCGACGGCGAGGCTGGCGCTCGCGCTGCGGCGCAGCAGAGCCTTCGTCTTCCATCGCGACTTCGGCGGGAATGCCTTCGATTTCCGGCTGCGGGCCTGTGCCGTCAATCGCTTCCGCCTGCTGCACCGGCGCCGCTACCGGAGCAGCCTGCTGCTGTTCGCGCTGCTGCTTGTGAGGCGGTTGAACGATGACGACGTCGTCATTGTCGCCCGTATCCAGTTCGTCGCCGTCACGGTCCGCGTTGTCACGATCATTATAATCGTTGCGGTCGTCACGCTGGAAGCGTTCCTGCATCTGCGCCTGTGCGGCGGCAATGATGCGGTTATAGTGTTCGGCGTGCTGCAGGTAATTCTCAGCTATGACGCGGTCGCCGGAGCTCTGGGCGTCACGGGCGAGTTGCGCATATTTTTCAGCTATGTGCTGGGCAGTGCCGCGGATTTTCACATCGGGGCCGGAGCTGTCGTAGGTCCGGGTCAGCGGGTTCCCACCCTTACGGTTGAAATTATTATTGTTGTTATTTCCGCCGCCGCCATTGTTATTGTTGTTGTTATTGCCACGCCCTCGACCGCGCTTGTTCTGCTGTCCTGGCCTCATCGATCGTTCACCTGAATTCTCTGTTTGTGATTGGATACATGGCACCAACCGCCAAGACCGGTCCATCCGGATCAGGGCCTTCGTGCCGCAAGCATAGTGCGCCTTCGCGCCGACCTGCCGCTTGTCTTCAAGTCAGTTTGACTGATTCACGCATTGGGTCGTGTTCAACCTTTGAAACTCTCGTTTAAAAGAGCAGACCCCCGAGGCTGAGCAAGTACCGAACGAATCTCGTTCATTCCTATGCGCCCAACGCGTAAGGGCAACCTATATTGCTTCCTCGGGAAATCCAAGCCTTTTCTTCGCAATAGCAATAATGTCCAGTTCGATGCTGCAATTTGTCGCCGGGCATGCCGGCGAGAACACGAGCACTCTGTCATTCTGGCCATAATCTTTCACGGATTTGAGGCACTTGAAGCCCTCCGCTTCGAAGATCGCCGTCACATCGTTTCGCTGATCGTAGCCAATTTCCAGTCCGACGATTCCATCTGGCCGTACGAACCTTCCCGCATCCTTTGCTATGGCTTTGTAGGCGTCAAGCCCATCCGTACCGCCGTCCAGAGCTGCAGCCGGATCAAATTTCGTCACTTCGGGAGCGAGATCGTGAATGACATTGGAAGCAATATAGGGCGGATTTGAGACAATCACATGAAACGTCCCGTGGATGTTCTCGAACCAATTCGATCGAATGGCCGTGAATCGCTCCTGCAATCCGTTTCTTTCTGCGTTTGATCTCGCCGTCTCAAGTGCATCGGTCGAAATGTCGCTGCCGATGCCTGATGCTTCCGGACATTCATTGAGGAGCGCAAGGCAAATCGCTCCAGTCCCGGTTCCTATATCGAGGATATGGATATTGCTTTCCGTCTTTGCAAGATCGTGCAGATAAGGAATGATCGTATCGACGAGGATTTCCGTATCGGGCCGCGGTTCCAGTGTGCCGGCGGACAGCGAAAGCGGCAGGCCGTAGAATTCCCGCTCTCCGAGAATGCGATGCACCGGCTCGTGCTTCAGCCGCCTTTCGATAGCGCGGCCGATACTGCCTGCCTGCTCCTCCGAAACCGGCTCGCGACCCGCCGTCAGCATCTCGGTCGGCGAAAGCTTCAGCAGTCCCGAAATCAGCAACCGCGCATCGGTCTGTGGATCGGCAATGCCGGCTTCCATGAAGCGGCGCCGGGCCTCGGCAAGCATCTCGGAAACCGTCGGCCCGGATGCGGTCATTGCTGTTCACCAAGCTGCGCGAGCTGACTCGCCTGGTAATCGGCAAGCAGCGCATCCACCACTTCGTCGATCTCGCCGATCATCATCCGGTCGAGTTTGTAGAGCGTCAGATTGATGCGGTGGTCGGTCACGCGCCCCTGCGGAAAATTGTAGGTGCGGATGCGCTCCGAGCGATCTCCCGAACCGACCTGGCTTTTGCGATCGGCCGAACGTTCGCTATCGGCCCTCTGCCGTTCGGCATCATAGAGACGCGAGCGCAGTACCTGCATGGCCTTGGCGCGGTTTTGGTGCTGCGATTTTTCCGAACTGGTCACAACGATACCCGTCGGCAGGTGGGTGATACGCACCGCCGAGTCCGTTGTATTGACGTGCTGGCCACCCGCGCCCGAGGAACGCATCGTATCGATGCGGATATCTTCCGGCCGGATCTCGATATCGATATCCTCCGCTTCGGGAAGAACGGCAACCGTCGCAGCCGAGGTGTGAATGCGTCCTCCTGCTTCCGTCTCCGGTACGCGCTGCACACGGTGCACGCCGGATTCGAATTTCAGCTTGGCAAAGACCCCCTTGCCGGTAATCGTCGCGATGATTTCCTTGTAGCCGCCGGCTTCGCCTTCGCTCGACGACAGCACTTCCACCTTCCATCCGTGCGTTGACGCGTAGCGCTCATACATGCGGAAGAGGTCGCCAGCGAAAAGGGCCGCCTCATTGCCGCCGGTGCCGGCGCGGATTTCCAGGATCGCGCTCTTCTCGTCGGCCGCATCCTTCGGCAGCAGCAGGATCTGGATTTCGTTCTCCAGCGCCTCGATCCGCTCTTTTACGTCGGGCAGTTCGAGTTCGGCAAGCTCACGCATGTCGCGGTCGACGGACTTGTCCTCGAGCAGCGCCTCCAGATCGGCAAGTTCTCCGACAGCCTTCTGATAGGCGCGGATCTTGGTGACGACGGGCTGCAGTTCTGAATATTCAGACGCGAGCTTTACATAGACGTCGGCCGAAGGGCCGGCCGACATGCGCGCTTCGATCTCGCCGAAGCGGCGCTCAAGCTCGCGCATCTTTTCAATGGGAAGCTTCGCCACCCCTTACTCCAATTCTTCTTATATATGTCTAAAGGGGAATATTGTGGCTCTCGGCGAAGCGGGCAAGCACCTCGCGCATCGGCACGGTCGCATTCCGGTCGTCCAGCGCCTCATTGACAGCCTTCGTCAGAGCCTCGGCATCGAGACCGAGCAACATCGCCTTGACCGGTCCGATCGAAGCCGGCGACATGGAGATGGAGCGGAACCCGACGCCGAGCAACGCCATGGCCGAAATCGGCTTGCCTGCCAGTTCGCCGCAGAGCGTCACCGGCGTCTTGTTGCGATCCGCACCGCGCACGATATCGCGCAGGAGACGCAGGAACGGCCGTTCCAGCGGATCGAAGCGCTCGGAAACCCGTGCATTGCCGCGGTCAACAGCCATGGCGAACTGGAACAGATCGTTGGAACCGACCGAAACGAAATCGACCGCATCCATCAGCTCATCGAGCTGCCAGAGCAGCGCCGGCACTTCCAGCATCGCGCCAAACTGCAGCTTGCGCGGCAGACCGTGGCCGAACCGCGAAAGATGCTGCACTTCCTTTTGCAGGAGTTCGCGCACCTGTCTGAGTTCGGAAACCTCGGTCACCATCGGCACCATCAGCTTCAGCTCGGTGCCCGCCGCAGCCTTCAGCATGGCGCGCAACTGCGTGCGCAACAATCCCGGCCGATCGAGCGAGAGACGGATTGCCCGCCAACCCAGCGCCGGGTTCTCTTCCTCGTGGCCGCGGAAATAGGGAACAACCTTGTCGCCGCCGATATCGAGCGTACGGAAGGTTACGACACGGCCGCCTGCCTGCTTCAGCACATTGCGGTAGAACATTTCCTGCTCTTCCGCCTTCGGCATGGTCGATGCGATCATGAATTGCAGCTCGGTGCGGAATAGGCCGATACCCTCGGCGCCAGATTCCGCCAGCTGCGGCAGATCGACCAATAGGCCGGCATTCATCAGAAGCTGGATGCGCTGTCCGTCCCGGGTGACCGGCTCGACGGAGCGCAGCGCCCGGAACTGCTCCTGCCGCCTCGCACGGAAGCGGACCTTTTCTTCGTAGGAGCGCTGATGGTCCGGCATCGGCCGGATATGCACATGCCCTTCGTCGCCGTCGATAATGACGGCATCACCATTTTCGGCAAGCGCCACGACACCCGCCGCCTGGCCGATAACCGGAATGCCCATGGCACGCGCGACGATCACCACATGGCTCGTCACCGCGCCTTCTTCCAGCACCAGCCCGCGCACATTGGCGCGCGGATAATCGAGGAGCTCCGCCGCACCCATCGCCCGCGCCAGAATGATTGCGTCAGTCGGAAAACCCTCGGCCGTCGTGCGGCCGGTATAGCCCGTCAGCACACGCAGCAGCCGGTTCGCCAGATCCTCGAAATCATGCATGCGCTCGCGCAGATAGGGATCGGTCAGGCGCATCATACGCGCCTTGGTGTCGCTCTGGACCTTCTCGACCGCTGCTTCCGCCGTCAAGCCGTTGCGGATCGCCTCTTCCAGCTTGCGCACCCAGCCCTGGTCGTGGGCGAACATGCGATAGGTTTCGAGCACCTCGCGGTGCTCACCTTCCATCGACACATCGCGGCGCGACAGCATGTCGTCGATGGAGATCCGGAGCGAACCCATGGCATCAGCCAGCCGCCGGATTTCCTTCTCCGCATCTTCGTTGAGCAGATTGGTGACCACGATGCGCGGCTCGTGGAGCACGACGTAACCAAGGCCGATGCCGTCATTATAGGTATCGCCATCGACCGTGACCGAACGGGTAAGATCGAGTTCCAGGCCCGGCTTGGTGATCTTCTTGAGTTCGCCGGTCGCGATCATCTCGGCGAGAACCATCGCCGTCGTCTCGAGCGCTTCCAGCTCCTCATCGCGATAATTGCGGCTCGCCTTGTTCTGCACGACGAGAACGCCGAGCGAGCGTCCCGTACGCAGGATCGGCACGCCGAGGAAGGAATGGTAGATCTCTTCGCCCGTTTCCGGCAGGTAGCGAAAGGCCGGATGCGACTGCGCGTCGGAAAGATTGAGCGGCTGGGCCGATGCGGCGATCGTGCCGACGAGGCCCTGTCCCATCTTCAGCTGCGAGAGGTGGACGGCTTCCTTATTGAGACCTTCGGTAGCATAAAGCTCGAGAACGCCATCGGCGCGCAGCACGTAAACGGAGCAAACCTCCGCCACCATGTTGCTGGCGATCTGGCGCACGATCCGGTCGAGTCGCTCCTGCGGCTCCAGCGGTTCCGCCATCAATTCGCGCAGCCGCTTGAGCAGCACGCGCGGACCGCCGGAAAGGTCTCTCATTGCGTCTCAAGCTCCCCGAAACAAACGCTTAATGCGGCCAGAAGAACCGGCCGCATCTTCAACCTGAAGGGGCAGGCCGCCCGCTGGGAATCAATTCTTATCCAGACCGTAGCAGGAATGCAAAGTTCTGACAGCGAGTTCTGCATAAGGACCATCGATCAGGATCGAAATCTTGATCTCTGAGGTTGTAATTGCCTTGATGTTGATGCCTTTTTCGGCAAGTGCTCGGAAGGCAGTCGCTGCAACGCCCGCATGACTGCGCATGCCGATGCCGATGACCGAGACCTTTACCAGACCCGATTCGCTCTGCGCGACGTCGTAGCCGATCTTGTCCTTGTTGTCGGAGAGAACCTTGATGGCCTTCTCCACATCACCCGAGGGCACGGTGAAGGTCATGTCGGTCTTCGAACCGTCTTCGGAAATGTTCTGGACGATCATGTCGACGTTGATGTGGCTTTCGGCAAGCGGCCCGAAGATCGCGGCGGAAACACCCGGCCGGTCGGCAAGACGGCGAAGCGAGATCTGAGCCTCATCCTTGGCATAGGCGATGCCGGTGACTACTTCCTGTTCCACGATTTCATCCTCGTCACAAATCAGCGTTCCGGGCGGGTTCAAGAGGTCGCCCATGCCCGGAGCATCGGGATCCTCGAAAGACGAACGCACGAAGGTGCGTACCTTATGCACCATGGCAAGCTCGACCGAGCGCACCTGAAGAACCTTGGCGCCGAGCGACGCCATTTCCAGCATTTCTTCGAAAGCAATCTTCTTCAGGCGCCGTGCCTTGGGCTCGATGCGCGGGTCGGTCGTGTAGACGCCGTCGACATCGGTGTAGATGTCGCAACGATCGGCCTTCACGGCGGCCGCAATCGCCACTGCCGACGTGTCCGATCCGCCGCGTCCGAGCGTCGAGATACGGTTATCAGGACCGAGTCCCTGGAAGCCGGCGACGACGGCAACCTGACCCTCGCCCATGCGCTTGATAATATCGGCCCCGTCGATTTCCATGATGCGCGCCGCGCCGTGTGCGTTGTCGGTGCGGATCGGGATCTGCCAGCCCTGCCAGGAACGGGCGTTGATGCCCATGCTCTGCAGCGCAATTGCTAGAAGGCCTGACGTGACCTGCTCGCCGGAAGCGACAATGGTGTCGTATTCGCGCGCATCGTAGAAGGGCGAGTTGGCGCCGATCACCTTCGGCGTATTCTGAACCCAACCGACCAACTCGTTGGTCTTGCCGGACATGGCGGAAACGACGACCGCCACCTCATGACCGGCATCGACTTCACGTTTCACATGGCGGGCAACGTTCTTGATGCGATCCAGATCAGCGACGGAGGTTCCGCCGAATTTCATAACGATGCGTGCCATAAGCCTCTACCACGACCCGCGCGCGATTGCCGGAAAACGGGATTTTCTTTCCCGGCACGCCACGCGCCATTCACAAACCGCCGGGAGACGCATTGCCCTCCCGGACATCAGAAAACCCCAGCTGTCAAATGGCCGAAGAGCCCGGAAATACTGGTTTCTAGAACGCTTCTAAAGCCCCGCCAACCAAGGACGAAAGTTGGCGCGTCTCTTAGCGAGTTTGACAGGGGGTGGCAAGGGCGGGAAAAGGGTGAAGTGGAGACGGCAGGAGTTCGCAAGAAAGGTCCCCGCCGCCCGCTACAAAACACCCCTTTCACCGTACCCGTCAAACCGGAGCATGAAAGCGATTGAACTTAGTGGTCCTAAATGCGTTTAAACAGCAATAGATACGTCAAGAAAGCTGGTGAGTAGAATGAGAAGATTAGCGATAATTGCACTGTCGATAGCAACCGCATTCTCCGGAATGCCTGCCTGGGCGGGGCCTGCCTATACGGCAAACCCTGCTCAGTCGGCAGCGCAACCCCAAACCGCCGGAGACCAGGCCGAGCTTCTTCAGGTCGGCTGCAACAACTTCACGAAATGCCCTCGTTATAACCAGGGTTGGGGCCGCAATTACCGCTATTCGGACCGTTATAGCTATGATCGCGGATGGGACAGGGACCGCCGCTATTATGGCGACCGCTATTATGGGGACCGCTACTACCGCGACCGCTATTATCGCCGCCATGACAATACTGGCGCCATTATCGGTGGTCTGGCCGCCGGCGCGATCATCGGTGGTATCATAGCCTCGCAGCCGCGCGTGAGTGCGGGCAGTTCACATGCCGAATACTGCTACAGCCGTTATCGCTCGTACCGCGCATACGATAACACATACCAGCCCACCTACGGCCCGCGCCGTCAGTGCCGCTGAATCGGCGTCACCTTGGATCCGAAACCCCGCGAAGACGCGGGGTTTTTACTGCCTTCAGACGAGCTCTATTTTTTACGGTCCCTGCCAAGCCTTCGGTGCGACCTGAGCGCCCTTGACTTATCGCCTCGATCATCCGACTTCACTGATAGGACATTAAGGAGCGGCAGATGAACGAAGCGGCAAAGACCACCATCGACCAGAGCGAAGTCGATCGCTTTTCCGCCATGGCAGCCGAGTGGTGGAGCCCGACGGGCAAGTTCAAGCCGCTGCACAAGTTCAATCCTGTTCGCCTGGCCTATATCCGCGACAAGGCAGCAGAGAATTTTTCGCGCAGTCCGAAGACTGCCAAGCCGCTTGAAGGCCTGCGCGTGCTCGATATCGGCTGCGGCGGCGGCCTCTTATCGGAGCCGGTCGCCCGAATGGGCGCCGAGGTCGTCGGCGCTGATCCCTCGGAAAAGAACATCGGCATCGCCTCTACCCATGCCAAGGCATCGGGTGTTGCGGTCGACTATCGCGCCGTCACTGCTGAGCAACTAGCCGAGGCAGGCGAGACCTTCGATATCGTGCTCAACATGGAAGTGGTGGAGCATGTGGCCGATGTCGAGCTTTTCATGAATACCTGCGCCAGCATGGTCCGGCCGGGCGGCCTGATGTTCGTCGCCACGATCAACCGCACCATGAAGGCGGCCGCACTTGCCATTTTCGCTGCCGAAAATGTCCTACGCTGGCTGCCGCGCGGAACGCATCAGTATGAGAAGCTGGTACGCCCGGAAGAACTGGAAAAGCCGCTTGCCGCAAGCGGTCTCGAGATTGTCGACCGCACGGGCGTCTTCTTCAATCCGCTGGCAAACCAGTGGAACCTGTCGAAGGACATGGATGTGAATTACATGCTGCTGGCAAAACGGCCGGCCTGATCACACCGCACGCAGGCCCAAATCATAAAAGACCAGCCGCCGGCATATCAGTTCACGTCTTCGGGCAAGACCGGCAGGGCGGCGATCTCGATGCCTTCTTCCACCAGCGCTTCAGCTTCGTCGGGCGTTGCCTGGCCGATGATACCGCGGGCATCCGCCTCACCGTAGTGGATCTTGCGAGCTTCCTCGGGAAATCGGGTTCCGACATCCTCGGAATTCGCCTTGATCGCGGCGACAGCTTCCTTGAGCTTCAGGAAGGCTTCGCGGCGGGCCGTGTCCATCGCGACCGTCTGCATCTCTTCCTTCTTGCGCGCGGTCGAGACGGAGGGAGCCATGAGTGACTTGGAGATGGAAGCGGAATTGCAGATGGGGCAGGTCAGAAAGCCGCTTGCGACCTGCCGGTCAAAATCGGCGCCTTCAGAAAACCAGCCTTCGAATTCGTGGGCATTCTCACAAATAAGGGAATAGCGGATCACGCTGCTACGCCTCCTGAAATTTCCCCCGCAATCCTCTCGATGGAAAACTCCCGACCGTTCTTAAGGTTCGGAATCTTGGCATGCGCGGCCTTCACAGCCGCCGGATCGATCTCCGCCAGAATGACCGCCTCGCCGGTCGGACCGGCTGACGCCAGCACCTTGCCCCAGGGATCGATGATCATAGAATGGCCGAATGTCTCGCGTCCGTCTTCATGCATGCCGGCCTGCGCTGCGGCGATGACGAAGACACCGTTTTCAATGGCGCGCGCCCGCAACAGGATTTCCCAATGTGCCTCGCCGGTCTGCTTCGTGAAAGCGGCAGGAACAGTCATCACTTCAGCACCGGCAACCGCCTGCGCTCGGAAAAGCTGCGGGAAACGCACGTCGTAACAGATGGTGAAACCCATCTCGGCAAACGGCAACGACAGAACGCGCGCCTCCGAGCCCGGCCTGTAGGCTGCACTTTCGCGCCAGCTCTCGCCATTGTCGAGATCGACATCGAACATGTGGATCTTGTCGTAACGGTTCAGGATCTTGCCGTCAGGTCCGAAGAGGAAACCGCGATTGGCCATCTTACCATCGTCGAGCGCAATCGCCGTCGAGCCGACATGCATGAAGATGCCGAGTTCGGCCGCAAGCGCCGAGCCGGTTTTGACGATAATGTCATTGCTCTCGTCGCGCAGCACTTCTTTTGCCGCCGCGCGGTTACGCTGCAGCATGCCGGTCATTTCAGGCGTCTGCACGTAAGTTGCGCCCTTTGCAGCAGCCTCTCGGACGAGGCGCGCCATCGAAGCGGCATTCCGCTCCGGATCGACACCGGAACACATCTGGATGGCAGCGGCCGTGAAGCTCATCGCTCTTCCTCAGGCTGCCAGCAGCGGATCGAGCTTGCCTGCCCGATCGAGCGCGTAGAGATCGTCGCAACCGCCGACATGGGTGCTGCCGATGAAAATCTGCGGAAAGGTGGTGCGGCCGTTCGACTTGCCAAGCATTTCCTGGCGAAGCTCGGGCGAGAAGGTCGCGTCATGTTCGACATAGTCGACGCCCTTCTCTTCAAGAAGAGATTTGGCGCGTGCACAATAGCCGCAGAATTGACGCGTATAGATGGCAACGGGTACCATGAAGGTCTCCAGACAGTGCTGTTTTCTTTCTGTCATATAGTTTCTGCAATAGCCCTTGCAAAGGTCAAAACCGTTATATCGGCAGCCCCCGCCTTGCGCAGCGTACGCGTTGCCGCACCAACTGTCGCCCCTGTCGTAAAGACGTCGTCGACAAGCACGATGCGTTTGCCGAAGACATCGCTTTCCCTGCCCGCGGCGACCGCAAAAGCGCCGCGGACATTGTCCTCGCGCGCCCGTACACCAAGACCAACCTGCTGGCTGGTACGCTTCACACGCAGAAGCGTTCCCGGCAACAGCGGTTTTCCTGCAAGCCCCGCCAAATGTCGGGCAAGCTCCGCTGCCTGGTTGAATTTGCGCGACACCATGCGGGTGCGATGAAGGGGAACCGGAATGACGGCATCGCAGCGTTCGACCATGTCGTCCGACGCGCGCAGCATCCAGCCGGCCATCATCGGCGCGAGATCGGTACGATCCCGGTATTTGAGGCCGTGTACAAGAGTGCGAACGGCATGATCAAGGGTGGCTGCTGAACGCAGCCGATCGAAGGGCGGCGGATTGGCGATCGCCTCGGCGCTCAGGATGCCGGCCCCGAGATCATGGGAAAAGGGAAGGCCGAGCACCTCGCAATAGGGCCGTTCGATGAAACGGACCTCGGACCAGCATTTGGCACAGAGCCCGCGATGGCCGCCTGTCGAAACACCGCAAGCCGCACAGGACGGAGGATAGACAAGATCGGCAAGTACCGAAAAGGGTCGCAGAAGCTGCGCCCATACCCACCCCGTCTCACTTTTCATCTCGATCGTCCCCATATGAGGCAGACTAGCGCGTCGCGCGCCAAAGGAAAATCGCCTTGCCGCCTGCCGGATGGCGGAATATGGACATCGCCATGGATATCATCTTCGATAAGGCGCAGATCGCCGCAAACCGTAGGCGCGCGCTCGCAAACAATGATCCCAAAGCGGGCTTCCTGCTCGATATCGCCGCCGAGGAACTGGCAGACCGCCTGGCCGTCGTGGAGCGCAGGTTCGAACATGCGGTGGAACTGCACGGCACCACGGGCGCGGCCGCCCGTGCGGCGATCGCGACCGGCAAGGTCGGCAGCCTCACCCGCGTGGAAAGCAACATCCGCTATGTCGCGCCGGGCGAACCTTTTCTCGACGCGCCGCTCGAAGACGTGCCGCTCGCGCCCCAATCGACCAATCTGGTAATTGCACCGCTCAACCTGCACCTGACCAACGACACACCCGGCGTCTTCATTCAGATCCGCCGCGCATTGAAGCCGGACGGCCTGTTCCTGGCCGCCATTCCGGGCGCCGGTACGCTGCAGGAACTGCGCGAGGTACTGCTCGCGACCGAGATCGAGATGACCGGCGGTGCAAGCCCGCGCGTCATCCCCTTCGCCGATGTCCGCGATGTGGGCGGTCTGCTGCAGCGCGCAGGCTTTGCGCTGCCCGTCATCGACGCGGAGAATTATACGGTGCGCTATGATTCAATTTTTCCGCTGATGCGCGACCTGAGAGCGATGGGCATGGCCAATCCGCTCGCTGCCCGCAGCCGTAAGCCACTGACGCGCGCCTTCTTCCTGCGCGCCGCTGAAATCTATGCCGAGCGCTATTCGGACCCCGACGGCCGCATCCGCGCGACATTTTCAGTGATCTATGTGTCGGGATGGGCACCGCATGAAAGCCAGCAGCAGCCGCTGAAGCCAGGAACGGCCAAGGCGCGGCTTGCTGACGCACTGAAGGTGGAAGAGCAGAAGCTCAGGCAGTGAGGCCTACAGCATCGGCCCGAAATCGGAATCGATTTTCGGAAAGCCTGATGAGTAGATTCAAAGAGTTAGAGTGCCGTGCGTCCGAATGGACGCGCGGCACTCTAACGGACAGCTCAGTTGATCGTCAGGTTATTCTCGACGGTGTTGAACACGCCGCGCAGGCCATTGGTGAACACACCCAGCCCCCCAATAAGGGCAACCGCCATCAGCGCCGCAATCAATCCATATTCGATTGCCGTCGCACCGCTTCTGTCTGCCAGAAATTTCTTCAGCAAATTCATCAACCCAACCCTTTTGCGCGCAAGACAGCAATGAAATTCGCGGCCTCCGGCGAAGGAAACCTCATTTCCTCAGCAGCCGGCGCCGACGCCGTAGCCCTGGACGACACAGACCGAACCAGGCGTATCCTGGAGCACGCTGCGGCGGATTGTATAGCGCTTGCCGTTCTCGCTCTTCGGGCCGTTCTCGGTCTTCGGGATGGAGCCGGTGGTGATCGTGTCGAAATCGGCCGGCGCGCTGGCAAGCACGCTCTTCTTGGAAGAATCCGCCAGCATTGGCGTCAGGATAAGGGTCAGCGCCACTACGGCCGTGCCGAAGAGAAGGGCAATATTGAGCGCCCCCGTCCTGCGCGAAGCAGACGAAGAAGCACGTTCCTTTTCGCGCACAGCTTTCCAGAAATCGTCGTCCATGACGTCAAGCCCTTAAATACACACACGCCAGTTGCTTGAGTGAGGCCGATCATTGCCAGAAGGTGCTAAATGATCGATTAATATCCACAGGCGAAATCGACGTTTCGCCTCAATAATCAGTAAAAGCTAAAGTAGATCCTGCAGTACCGGGATGAGCGGCTCGTCGGCCGGCGGCATCGGATAATCGCGCAGCGCCTGCGGGCGCACCCATTTGATTGCCTGGCCCTCACGGCCCTGCGGAATGCCTTCATAACGGCGGCAGACATAAAGCGGCATCAACAGGTGGAACGTATCATAGCTGTGGCTGGCGAAGGTCAGCGGCGCAAGACACGCCACCTTCGTCGAAATACCGAGCTCTTCGTTCAGTTCACGCACCAGCGTTTCCTCCGGCGTCTCGCCGGGTTCGACCTTACCGCCGGGGAATTCCCACAGGCCGGCAAGGGACTTGCCTTCCGGCCGCTGTGCCAGAAGGATACGCCCGTCCGCATCGATCAGCGCACAGGCTGCGACCAGGAGCAGCTTCCTTCCGGCGTCGCTCATTCGCAGCGCTCCTGCCAATAGCAATAGTGATAGGCATCACGGAAACCGAGACGCTCATAAAGAGCAATCGCCGGTGCGTTGGAGAGCTTCACCTGTAGCCAGGCGGTACGGGCGCTGCGCATCCGCGCCCAGCGGAGTGCAGAAGTCAGGATCTCGATGCCGAGCCCCTTGCGGCGATGGCTGTCAGCGACCGAAAGCGACATGATGCCCGCAAGATCGTTGTCCTGCACGCAGAGGACCGTTGCCAGCGAGCCGTGGACGGTATCCTCAATCATGAAAAGGCCGGATGGCGGCTTGATTGCCGATATGATCTCGGCAAGCGCCGGTTTCAGAGAAAGCTGCGCCTGATCGACGGCGAGATTGGCATCGACGAACCGGCCGACATCGTGGGTCGGAAGATGATCGAGCGTATCGGGCAGATCGGCCTGCGAGATATCGCAGACCATGACGGCCGTTTCATCGAAACGCTTCCATCCCTGTTTCTTGATCAGGTCGATCAGAACAGGCGAGGCAAGCGGCGTCTCGCGTACGACGGCAGGACGGCCATAGGCCTCGAATTTGCGGCTTGCCTTCTCCAGCCTGATCTCGACATCGCGATGGTCGGAGGGATCAAGCGGCACGATGGAGTTCAGCCGGTTGGAGGGATGGCCCGCCGTCAGGCGGACCTGCCAGCTTCCATCATACTGCACGGAAGCGGCCGGCCAGGCGCGAAAGCCCACGGCTTCCAGCCGCCGGACCAGCGGCAGGTTCTGCTTCGGAAGGGATGCCTGCATCAACGAACGATCAGCTCCGGTAGTCGCCATTGATCGCAACATATTCCTTGGTGAGGTCGCAGGTCCAGACCGTAGCCTTGCCGGAGCCGAGGCCAATATCGACTTTGACAGGAATATCCTGCTTCTTCATCACGGCGGAGGCCGCATCCTCGGAATAGGAAGGGTCGCGCTCGCCATTAACAGCAACACGCACATCGCCGAACCAGATGGCGAGCCGGTCACGATCGGCCATTTCGCCGGCCTTGCCGACGGCCATGACGATACGGCCCCAATTGGCGTCCTCGCCTGCAGCCGCCGTCTTGACCAGCGGCGAATTGGCGATGGAAAGAGCGATCGCCTTGGCAGCGGTATCGCTCTCGGCACCGGTCACGGTGATTTCGAGCATCTTCGTGGCGCCCTCGCCGTCGCGGGCGACCTGGATCGCCAGATCCTTGAGGAGTTCGTTGAGGGCTGCGCGGAATGCACCGAGCTGCGGATCGTCCGCGCTCGTGATGCGAGCCTGTCCATCAGCCGCGGCTGCACCCGTCGCAAACAGCATCAGAGTGTCCGAGGTCGAGGTGTCACTGTCGACGGTCATAGAGTTGAAGCTCGGCTCAACACCGGCAGACAGCAGAGACTGCAGGGCGGAAGACGCGATATCGGCATCCGTGACGACGAAGGACAGCATCGTTGCCATGTCAGGCGCGATCATGCCGGCGCCCTTGGCGATGCCGTTGATCGTCACCTTGATGCCACCGATCTCGGCGGTGCGGGTCGCAACCTTCGGATAGGTGTCAGTGGTCATGATGGCTTTGGCGGCCTCGAACCAGAAGTCGCCTGTCGCATCGGCATGCATCTTGTCGAGCACACCGGCAAATTTGGTGGCGTCGAGCGGTTCGCCGATGACGCCGGTCGAGGCAAGGAAGATTTCATTTTCGCCGCAGCCGACGGCAGCGGCGGCCGACTTTGCGGTGAGCTCAGTCGCAACGCGACCCTTCAAGCCCGTGAAGGCATTGGCATTGCCGGAATTGACGACGACGGCGCGTGCCGTGCCGTGCGGCAAGTTGGCCCGGCAGAAATCGACGGGCGCGGAGGGGCACTTCGATTTGGTGAAGACGCCGGCAACGGCAGCCGGCGCATCAAAAACCATCATCAGCACATCCGTCCGGTTCTTGTATTTGATGCCGGCGGAAGCGGTCGCCATGCGCACGCCGCGAAGCGCGGGCAACGAGGCAAAGGTTTTCGGGGCAAGCGGAGAAACGGTAGCGGACATGGGATGTGACCTGCCAATAAGCATTTCCAGGCGAAATGGAAACCAGTTCGCCGGTCCGGAAATGCGACAACAAACGATGCTCAAGCATGATGCCGAAAAGTGTGAGCGGTTTTCGGACGACATCATGCTCTATTTTTTGATTTAGATCCGGATTCAGATTTTAGGCCGATCAGGCCCAAAATCATCCGGATCTAATGAAGGGCCCGGAAGAACCGGGCCCTGATGCGATAATTACTGCTGCGGTGCCGGAGCTGGCGCGGGTTCGGCACCAGGATCCGGCTGCTTGTTGGCGTCTTCGTAGCCCTTGCGAAGCGTTTCGTCGGTGATATCGACCTTGGACTTAGCCTTCGCATCGTTCAGGAGCGCAAGATACTTGTCGCGCATGACGAGCTGACGAACCTGATCCTTCACCTGGTCGAACGGCGGCGGCGGAGCGTCGCGCTTATCTTCGACCTTGATGACGTGATACCCGAAGTCGGTCTTCACAGGGGTCTTGGAATAGGTGCCCTTTTCGAGAGCGAAGGCTGCATCCTCGAATTCCTTGACCATGCGGCCGCGGGAGAAATAGCCAAGGTCGCCGCCGTCATCCTTGTTCGGATCGGTGGACTTTTCCTTGGCGAGTTCGGCAAAGTCCTTGCCGGCGTCGAGCTGCTTGATGACGTCCTTGGCTTCGTCCTCGGTCTTGACGAGGATATGGCGGGCGTGAACTTCTTCCTGCTTCGGCAGGGCGGCGACTTCCTTGTCGTAGCGTGCCTTCACGTCGGCATCGGTTACGGTGTCGACAACATGCTTCTTGAAGTAGGCGTTATGAAGCTCACGGTCGGTCAGATACTGCATGCGCTTCTTGAAATCATCAGTCTGGTCGAGCTTCTCGGCAGTGGCGTCGGCAGCAAGCAGCTTCACATCGATGGCAGCAGAAAGTGCGGCGACCTTCTTCTGGTCATCAGGGAGCTGCGCGAGCTGCGGGTCAAGATTGGCCACGGCCAGATCGAGTTCCGACTGGTGGATCTCCAGATTGCCGACCTTGGCGACGACGGCATCATCGGCATAGGCCGGAGCCTGGAAGGCGACGAAGGCCGTAAACGCCAGCGCAGCAAGTTTGTTGGTGCTCAACATCAAATAACCCTTCACAATTATACCCGCCGGCTTCAGCTTTCGTGAATCCAGCCCGAAAACAGCCTTCAACACCGGAATGTGGCCTTTCTATATCAGCCAAATCCGTTGACATCATTTGCCCCCCCTCTTATCTGTCACGCAACCTCGCGTCCAGAACAGTTTCCGGGCGTTTTCAAGCGTGCGCCTGTTTTTCGGCTGGGTAGCGAATAAGAAACGTCGGGGAAGAATATTCAGAAAGGACCAGTCATATGGTCAGCTTTGGCGGTATTGCCCGCAAGTTATTTGGCTCAGCCAACGATCGCCGTGTGCGATCCTTCCAGCCGAACGTCGCCGCAATCAACTCTATTGAAGAGAAGACCAAGGCGCTGACGGACGAGCAGCTTGCCGCAAAGACGGTGGAGTTTCGTGCTCTCCTTGCAGAAGGCAAAACGCTGGACGATATCCTGATCCCGGCCTTCGCGGTCGTGCGCGAAGCCTCCCGCCGCGTCCTCGGCATGCGACCTTTTGACGTACAGCTCGTCGGCGGCATGATCCTGCATTCCAACGCCATCGCCGAAATGAAGACCGGCGAAGGCAAGACGCTCGTCGCGACCCTGCCGGTCTATCTGAACGCGCTTGCCGGCAAGGGCGTGCATGTCGTCACCGTCAACGACTATCTTGCTCAGCGTGACGCGGCGACCATGGGCCGCCTCTACGGCTTCCTCGGCCTGACCACGGGCGTCATCGTCCACGGCCTTTCCGACGAGGAGCGCCGCGACGCCTATGCCTGCGACATCACCTACGCGACCAACAACGAACTCGGCTTCGATTATCTGCGCGATAATATGAAGTACGAGACGAACCAGATGGTCCAGCGCGGCCATAACTTCGCCATCGTCGACGAAGTGGACTCGATCCTGGTCGATGAAGCGCGCACGCCGCTCATCATCTCCGGCCCGCTCGACGACCGCTCCGACCTTTACAACACCATCGACACTTACATTCCGCTGCTGACGCCGGAAGACTATGAGATCGATGAAAAGCAACGTTCGGCAAACTTCTCCGAAGTCGGCACCGAGAAGCTGGAAAACCTGCTGAAGCAGGCCGGCCTCCTGAAGGGCGCCTCGCTCTACGACATCGAGAACGTCGCGATCGTTCACCACATCAACAATGCGCTGAAGGCCCACAAGCTGTTCCAGCGTGACAAGGACTACATCGTCCGCAACGGCGAGATCGTCATTATCGACGAATTCACTGGCCGCATGATGCCGGGCCGCCGCTACTCCGAAGGTCAGCACCAGGCGCTGGAAGCCAAGGAAAAGGTGCAGATCCAGCCGGAAAACCAGACGCTGGCCTCGATCACCTTCCAGAACTATTTCCGCATGTATGCCAAACTTGCCGGCATGACCGGTACGGCCCAGACGGAAGCGGAAGAATTCGGCAACATCTACAACCTCGACGTTCTCGAAGTGCCGACCAACCTGCCGATCCAGCGTATCGACGAAGACGACGAGGTCTATCGGACGGTCGAAGAAAAGTACAAGGCGATCATCACCGAGATCCTGGACGCCCACAAGCGCGGCCAGCCGGTGCTTGTCGGCACGACCTCGATCGAAAAGTCGGAATTCCTGGCCGAACTGATGCGCAAGCAGGGCTTCTCGAACTTCCAGGTTCTGAACGCCCGCTACCACGAGCAGGAAGCCTATATCGTCGCCCAGGCCGGTGTGCCGGGTGCGGTGACGATCGCCACCAATATGGCCGGCCGCGGTACCGACATCCAGCTCGGCGGCAACCTCGACATGCGTATCGAGCATGAACTTGGCGAAGTCGAACCGGGTTCCGAACGCGACGCCAAGGTCGAGGCAATCCGCGAAGAGATCAAGAGACTCAAGGAGCAGGCGCTTGCGGCAGGCGGTCTCTACGTCATCGCCACCGAGCGCCATGAAAGCCGCCGCATCGACAACCAGCTGCGCGGCCGTTCCGGCCGTCAGGGCGATCCCGGCCGCTCCAAGTTCTACCTGTCGCTTCAGGACGACCTGATGCGCATCTTCGGCTCCGACCGCATGGACAGCATGCTGCAGAAGCTGGGTCTCAAGGAGGGCGAGGCGATCGTCCATCCCTGGATCAACAAGGCTCTGGAACGCGCGCAGAAGAAGGTCGAAGCCCGCAACTTCGACATCCGCAAGAACCTTCTGAAATACGACGACGTTCTGAACGACCAGCGCAAAGTCATCTTCGAACAGCGCGTCGAGATGATGGAAGCGCCGAATATTTCCGAGACCGTATCCGACATGCGTCGTGAAGTGGTCGACGATCTGGTCACGACCCACATTCCGGAACGCGCTTACGCCGAGCAGTGGGATGCCGTCGGCCTGAAGACGCAGGCCGCCAACATCCTCAACCTCGACCTTCCGATCGAGGACTGGGTGAAGGAAGAAGGCATTGGCGAAGACGATATCCGCGAACGCCTGACGGAAGCCACCAACGCCGCCTTCAACGAGAAGGTCGAGCGCTTCGGCCCCGATATCATGCACTATGTCGAGCGCCAGGTCGTCATGCAGACGCTCGATCATCTGTGGCGCGAGCACATCGTCAACCTCGACCATCTGCGTTCCGTCATCGGCTTCCGCGGTTACGCCCAGCGCGATCCGCTGCAGGAATACAAGTCGGAAGCCTTCGAACTCTTCCAGGCGTTGCTCAACAACCTGCGTCAGGCCGTCACCGCACAGCTGATGCGCGTCGAGTTGGTACAGCAGGCTCCGCAGCAGCCGGAACCGCCGGTCATGCAGGCCCATCACCTCGATCCGACGACTGGCGAGGATGAGTTTACAAATACGACCTATCAGGCGCTTGAAATCACCGTCCCGCCGGAAAACCGCAACCCCAACGATCCATCGACCTGGGGCAAGGTCGGCCGCAACGAGGCCTGCCCCTGCGGCTCGGGCAAGAAATACAAGCACTGCCACGGTGCTTTCGAACAGGTCTGAGAATGGCGCCTTCGGGCGCCATTTTTCTTGGGTAATTTCCGCCCAATTATGGATCAGCGCGACAGGCAATGCCGCCTCGTTGGGCATACCGTTTCTTAACTCTGATCTGGCAAGACTTGGCCGTGCGAATGCCCTGCCCTTAGAGTTTTGCGTGTTAAAATGGCGGTCATAGAAACAGCGGAAAAAATGCTGCCCGCGGGGCTGCGGCCGATCGCCGGCCGCGTGCTGCGTATGCTCGCCGCCGTGCTGACCGAACGGGGCGACAAGGCAGCCGCACAGCGCATGGCTTTGATCGCTTTTTCGATCCGCATCCTGAGCGCCGCCCTTGCCTTCCTGTCGCAGATCGTGCTCGCCCGGCTGATGGGCGAATATGAATATGGCATCTTCGTTTTCGTCTGGGTGCTGGTCGTCCTCTGCGGTGATCTTTCCTGCCTCGGTTTTCACACCGCGATCGTCCGCTTCCTGCCGCAATATCGCGCCGCCGGCGCCTTCGCCGAAATCCGCGGCCTGACTGGCACCGCGCGCGTTTTCGCGTTGCTCTCGGGTACGACCGTTCTCATCGCCGGCATGCTTGGCCTGCATTTCTTCGGCGACAGGATAGAGAGCTATTATCTGGTGCCGATCTTCCTCGGCCTCATGGCCATGCCGATGATCGCGCTCGGCGACATTCTCGAGGGCACGTCGCGGGCCAATCATTGGCCCGTCATGGCGCTCAGTCCGGTCTATATTGTCAGGCCGATCCTCATCATCCTTTTCATGCTGACTGCGATCTTCTTCGGCGCACCGCACACGGCAGTCACCGCCATGCAGGCGGCACTCGCGGCAACCTTCGTCACCGCGCTCGGCCAATATGCCGCCACCCTCTATCGGATGCGCAAGCATTACAATACCGGTCCCCGCAAGGTAGATTTCGTGGAATGGCTGGGCGTCGCCTTCCCGATCTTCCTGATCGAAGGCGTGAGCTTCCTGCTGACCAATTCCGATGTCGTGATCGTCGGCATCTTCCTGGAGCCGCATGACGTCGCGATCTACTTTGCAGCGGCCAAGACCATGGCTCTGGTGCATTTCATCAATTTCTCGGTGAAAGCCGCCTCCGGCCCACGCTTCTCCTCGATTATCGCCGAAGGCAACCGGGCCGATCTCGCGGCTGCGGCCGTCGACGCTGCCCGCTGGACCTTCTGGCCTGCCCTCGCCATCGGTCTCGCGGTCCTGGCGGCCGGGCATCTGCTGCTGTCGCTTTTCGGGGGCGCATTCACGGCCGGTTATATGCTGATGGTGATCCTGCTGGCCGGCATCCTCACCAAGGCACTGGTCGGTCCCGCCGAGACGCTGCTGATGATGGCAGGCAAGCAGAATCTCTGCGTCGCCCTTTACGCTGGAGCGCTTGCCGCCAATGTCGGCCTCAATATCCTGCTGATCCCGCACTATGGCATCGTCGGCACGGCGATCGCTACGGCCTCCGCCATGGCCGTGGAAGCGATCCTGCTGCATGTCTTCGTGCGCCGCGCACTCGGCTTTACGCTTTTCGCCTTCGCAACCCCTTCCGCCGCAACGCCAGAAATGAGAGCCCGATAGATGGTGCGTGTACCACCCATCACCGAGAGCACCGACAGCAACGCGAACCGCATGGTTCACGATCTTGCCGCGCTCAAGTTCGAAGCACCGCAGGCTGAAGCACGGATCGAAATCGGCCGGCTGGGGCGCGAGCTCTGCCTTTACCCTGGTAAGCTGGGTTACGATCTGCAGGAAGAATTGGACTTCCTCTCCAACCGCGCGATGGAGCCGAACGTCTTCTTCAGCGGCCGTTTCCTGGCGCCTGCCATGCCGCGGTTGGAAGACCGGCAGGTCAATTTCGCGATCATCCGCGACGAGAACGAACATCGCAGCCGCATGCGCCTGCTCATGCCCTTCTCTGTCGACAAACCCGGTTTCGCCGTCGGCCCGTCGATCATCCGCGGCTGGGCAAACAGCTTCGGTCCGCTCGGCACCCCCTTGGTCGACGCCGAGGATGCGGCCGAGACGCTGGACAACCTCTTCGAAGGCCTGATCACGCCGGACCTCGGCCTACCGGGTACGCTGGTGCTGCCGGATGTTCGGCTGAACGGCATCTTCGTGCGCATGGCAAAGGCAGTAGCGCTCAGCCGCAACCTACCGCTAACCGTCGCCAATCCCTATGAGCGGCCGATGCTGCAGAGCGATGACGACGCGATGGTTTATCTCGGCCGCACCGTATCCTCCTCTCACCTGCGCGAGATGCGTCGCCAGTGGCGGCTGCTCGATGAGCTCGGCACGGTCGTCCACACCGTTGCCCGCCAGCCGCGAGAGATTCACATGCGCTTCGAGGAATTCCTGGCGCTGGAGGCCGGCGGCTGGAAAGGCAAGCGCCGCAGCGCGCTGGTGACCGACCGCTATCACACCGCCTTCGCCCGCGAGGCCGTCTCCAATCTGGCGGAAGTCGATGCCGTGCGCATCCACACGATCGACATTAACGGCAAGGCGATCGCCGCCGTGGTCGTGCTGATGATGGGCGGCGAGGCCTATACCTGGAAAACCGCCTATGACGAAAGCTACTCCCGCTATTCGCCGGGCAAGTTGTTGATGAGCGAACTGACGGAATGGCATCTCGACGACGCCAATGTCGTACGTTCGGATTCCTGCGCCGTCTCCGATCATCCGATCATGAGCCGCTTCTGGCAGGAACGCGAGGAGATGGGCACACTGGTGATCGGCCTCACCCAGAACGGCGACCGCGACATGCGTCAGGTCGCGGCCCAGCTTCACATGTACCGCAGCACCCGCAACATGGCGAAGATGCTCCGCGAGAAGATCATGTCGCTTGCCGGCCGCGGCTAGAGCAATTCCAGCAAAACTGCGCAGCGGCTTTGCGTCCGGAATTGCGTAAAAAACCAATAGATAGAGTATTTCCGTGACTTGGAGAGAAACGGAGATGCTCTAGTTTTCGGCTTCCGCTGCAGCCTTTTCCCGTAACAGCCGGCGGATGACCTTGCCTGTAGTCGTCAGCGGCAGCGCATCGACGAATTCGACCTCGCGCGGATATTCGTGCATCGAAAGCCGGGTTTTCACCCAGTCCCGGATTTCCGCTGCCAGCTCCGCACTCGGGCTGTAGCCCGGCGAAAGCACGATATAGGCCTTGACGATCTCCGTACGCAGCGCATCGGGCTTGCCGACGGCCGCAGCAAGCTGGACGGCCGGATGGCCTATGAGACAGTCCTCGATCTCTGCAGGCCCTATGCGGTAGCCGGACGAGGTGATGACGTCGTCGTCACGGCCGGCAAAGGTGACGTAGCCCTCCGCATCCTGCCTCCCGATATCACCAGTCAGCATCCATCCCTTGGCGTACTTCCTGCTGGTCGCATCGGGGTCGTTCCAGTAGCCGAGGAACATCACCGGATCGGGGCTGGCGATAGCGATCTGCCCCTGCTCGCCGACCGGCAACTCGTCGCCCTCGTCGCTGACAACAGCCACCCTGTGGCCGGGTGAAGCGCGCCCGATTGCACCGGCCTTCGTCACCCCGAAGGCAGCGCTCGAAGACAGCACGAAATTGCACTCCGTCTGCCCGTAAAATTCATTGACGGTAACGCCGAGCGTACGGCGCACCCACTCGTAGGTTTCGCGCCCCAGGGATTCACCTGCCGAACCGATCGTGCGCAGCACGAGATCGTATTTCGAGCGCGGCTCCTCGACGGATTTCAGGAGCCGGAGTGCCGTCGGCGGAATGAAGGCATTACGCACCTTCATCTCGGCCATGATGCGATAGGCCATGTCCGCATCGAATTTCTGTGCCGGCGAGGAAACGACAGGCACGCCGAGCAGCAGGCTCGGCAGCAGCGCATTGAGCAGCCCGCCGGCCCAGGCCCAGTCAGATGGCGTCCAGACCTTGTCTCCCGTCTGCGGGAAACCCTCATGGGCAAACTGCATACCGGGAATATGACCGGCGAGAACCCGGTGGCCATGCAGCGCGCCCTTCGGCGGCCCCGTCGTGCCCGACGTGAAGATCATCAGCGCCGGCTCGTCCGGGCCTGACTGCGCAATTTCGAAAGTGGAAGAATGGGCAGAGACCAGATCGGCAAAGCCGAGCGTGCTTGCGGAGGCTCCCTCGACGCTGATGACATGTTTGACGTCAGGCAGTCGGTCGCGGATCTGGTTGATGCGTCCGAGCCCGAAACCATTGGTGACGATAACTGCCGCACCCGCAGCCTTCAGCCGGTACTCCAGCGCCTCGACACCGAAAAGCAGCGCGAGCGGCAATGCGATCGCGCCCGTCTTGTAGATCGCCACATGCGAAATGACCGTCTCGAAGGATTGCGGCAGGAGCAGCGCCACACGATCCCCCTTGCCGATACCAAGCGCTGAAAGCGCATTGGCGAAAGATGAGGAACGGGCGGCAAGCTCGCCATAGGTCAATGAGAGATGGTGGCTGTCGGGACTGAAATGTTCGAGGCAGACGCGATCAGGGTCACGCGCGGCCCAATCGTCGCAGACGGCGCGGCCGATATTGAAATCCTCTGATATCTGCCAGGAGAAATCGCGGTAGAGCGTGTCATATCGATCGCCGGGCGGCAGTTTCATGGGCATGATCCGGTAAAATGCTGCACCAGCTAACACCTCACCGACCGAATGCGCAAGCATTGTAATCCGCATGGATAAGACGACATCCCGCCCGCTCATCACGTATTATTGCGCTAGCTGCAGAACACATTCTCCGTGTGCTCGCTGAGACTTCGGCGATTTCTGCGCTACATCATGTGCATGCGCCTGGGGAGTCGCTGAAATTCATCGCGGAGCACTTTCATGGAATATGTAAAACTCGGGAAGACCGGTCTCGAAGTCTCGAAGATCTGCCTCGGCTGCATGACCTATGGCGATCCCAACCGTGGAAATCACGCCTGGAGCCTGCCGGAAGAGGAAAGCCGCGCGCTCCTAAAACAGGCGATCGATCTCGGCATCAATTTCCTCGACACGGCCAACACCTATTCCAATGGTTCCTCCGAGGAGATCGTCGGCCGCGCCATCAAGGATTTCGCCAAGCGCGAGGATATCGTACTCGCGACCAAGGTCTTCAACCGCATGCGGCCCGGACCGAATGGCGCCGGCCTGTCGCGCAAGGCGATCTTCGACGAAATGGACAACAGCCTGCGCCGCCTCGGCACCGATTACGTCGACCTCTACCAGATCCACCGCTGGGACTACACGACACCAATCGAGGAAACGCTGGAAGCCCTTCATGACGTCGTGAAATCAGGAAAGGCGCGTTATATCGGCGCCTCCTCCATGTATTCCTGGCAGTTCGCCAAGGCGCTCTACACCTCGCGCCTCAATGGCTGGACGGAATTCGTCAGCATGCAGGACCACGTGAACCTGCTCTACCGCGAGGAAGAGCGCGAAATGCTGCCTTTCTGCGAGGATCAGAAGATTGCCGTCATTCCCTGGAGCCCGCTTGCCCGCGGCCGCCTGACCCGTGACTGGGATGAGAAGACCAACCGCAGCGAGACCGACGAATTCGGCAAGACGCTCTATAAGCAGGCCGAAGATGCCGATCGCAAGATCGTAGAGAAGGTTGCCGAAATCGCCAGGGCCCATGGCGTTTCCCGCGCGCAGGTCGCCACCGCCTGGATCCTGCAGAAGAGCGCCGTCACCGCCCCGATCATCGGCGCTTCCAAGGCGCAACACCTGAGGGACGCCGTCGGTGCACTGACTGTGAAACTCAGCGCCGATGATATCGCCGCACTCGAAGCACCCTATATCCCGCACAACGTCGCCGGCTTCAAATAAGCTGCCGAGTGACGGCCTCCCTCCGCCAATATGGAGAGAGGCTCATTCCTTTCCCGATATCGGGACTCCCATGCTGGTGCCCGCTGTGTGAGCTGGGCCGCGATCTATTGAAGCAGATCATGCCGCTCCAGCGGGAAAACGTGGTCTCTTTCGAGGCGGCCCGCGCCGTAGCAAAAAACCATCACGAGCCGATCACAGTTGAGCCTTAGCGGTTTGCGGCAAACAGAGGACCGTCCACATGACCATCGTTCCCTACGAAGCCCGCCGCTTTCGCACCACTGCCGTCTACTACAGCCGCTTCCGCGTCCCCTATCCCGACAGGCTGATCGGACGCGTCGCCGAACGTACCGGCCTGAAACCCGGCGACCGCGTGCTCGATCTCGGCTGCGGACCAGGACCGCTCGGCGTCGCCTTCGCACGCCTCGCCGGCGCTGATGTGATCGGGGTCGATCCCGAGCCGGAAATGCTGGATGCCGCACGCGAAAATGCAGCCGAAGCCGCCGTGAACATAAGGCTCATCCAGGGCTCCTCTTACGATCTCAACCCGGATCTGGCGCCGCTGAAACTTGCTGTCCTGGGCCGCTCCTTCCATTGGATGGACCGCCCGGCGACGCTTGCAGTCCTAGAAAAGCTCATCGATCCGGGCGGAGCCGTCGTTCTCTTCTCCGACAGACATATCGCAGCGACACCGGATTGGCGTGACGTGCTGCATCAGTTGTCGGAGACCTATTCGCCGGAAAAAAGCGCCGAGCGTAAACTACGCCGCGCGCAGGAATTCGGACCGCATGAGGCGGTTCTGCTGCGCTCCCCCTTCCGCAACCTCGAACGCATCGGCATCGTCAACGAACGGGTAATCGGAACAGAGGATATCATCGGCCGCGCCTTTTCCATGTCCGTTACCTCTCCACAGGCGCTAGGCGACAAGACAGAGGAATTCGAGGCAGCCTTCCGCAGCGAACTCGCCGCTCTGTCGCCGGACGGCACCTTCACCGAAATCGTGGAAAGCCATGCGGTGATCGCCTTCCGAGACTAAAGCAATTCCAGTAAAAGCGTGTCGCGGTTTGTGTCCGGACTTTGGGATTACTGCGCCGGGTCGAGCTTGCGGCGCATCGTGACCAGAAACTGCTCTGCGAGCGCCCGATCCTCGACCGCGCGGGCAAGAATGACGGCCCCCATCATCGATGAAAGCGTCGTCGTTGCATTGGCGCGGCGCTCTTCCTCCGTCGCCCCCGGCACCACCTCCTTCAACACATCGACCAGCGTGGACAAGCCCTCGCTGAAGGTTGCACGAACCGCACCTTCGCTGCGGCTGACTTCCTGGATCAACGAGGCGAACACGCAGCTTCCGCCGGGATCGTCGACCGTGCACCAATCGATGTAGTGATCGAGCAACGCCTGAAGCGGCTTGTCTGGTTCAGCGGCGATCATCTCACGCCAGCGTTCTTCCACGCGCTCGATCAGCTTGCGGCTGACTTCCAGCGCAAGGTCGTCCTTCGATTCGAAATGGCCGTAAAACCCGCCATGTGTAAGACCTGCAGCCTTCATGATGTCGGCAACACCGACGCCGTCGAACCCATTCTCGCGGAAGAGCACGCTGGCTACCGTCAGAATCTTCTCGCGGTTTTCTGCAAATTTCTCGCGGCTGACCCGCATTTTTCGTCTCCGGAATTGGTCGCTTGACAATTTATATGATGTCCATCATCAATACGCAACAAATATGATGGCCGTCATGTAAAGCGGTCTTGTATATGGTCCTCAGGTCATAAACGGAATTTGCCCATGGTCTCTGCAGTCCTTGCATCATCCCTTGCCCGGCGAAACATTCACTATGGATGGGTTGTCGTCGCCGCCACCTTCCTGACGATGCTGGTGACCGCCGGCGCAATGGGCGCACCGGGCGTCCTCATCAAGCCGCTGCAGGATGAGTTCGGCTGGGAAACCTCGCAGATCTCCTCCGCGCTTGCCATCCGCCTGATCCTCTTCGGCCTGATGGGTCCGTTTGCGGCAGCCTTCATGAACTATTTCGGCGTCCGCAAGGTCATCGTCTTCGCACTCGCCCTCATCGGCGCGGGCTTCGTCGGCTCGCTGTTTATGACCAAGCTTTGGCATCTGCTGGCGCTCTGGGGCATTGTCGTCGGCTTCGGCACGGGCTTGACGGCCATGGTGCTGGCAGCCACGGTTTCCACGCGCTGGTTCGTCAAGCATCGCGGCCTTGTCGTCGGCATGCTCTCGGCAAGTTCGGCAACCGGCCAGCTCGTCTTCCTGCCGCTGATGGCTGAGCTGACCGAACGCTATGGCTGGCGCGCCACCGTCTTCTTCGTCTGTGCCATGATCATGGTCGCGGCCCTTCTCGTGCTGCTCTTCATGCGCGACCGCCCCTCTGACGTAAACCTGCCCTCAGTCGGCGAAACCCAGGTTGCGCCGGCCCCGGCCCGAGGCACGCTCGGCGCAGCGCTTGCAACGCCGATCACGGTTCTCAGGGACATTTCAACGACCTCGACCTTCTGGATCCTGTTTGCCACCTTCTTCATCTGCGGGCTCAGCACCAACGGCCTCATCCAGACGCATTTCGTCACACTCTGCGGCGATTTCGGCATCATGCCGGTCGCAGCCGCCAGCGTTCTCGCCGTCATGGGTATCTTCGATTTCTTCGGCACGATCGGCTCCGGCTGGCTCTCCGACCGCTTCGACAATCGCTGGCTGCTCTTCTGGTATTACGGCCTGCGCGGCCTCTCGCTGCTCTTCCTGCCTTTCAGCGATTTCAGCTTCTACGGCCTGTCGATCTTCGCTGTCTTCTATGGCCTGGACTGGATCGCCACCGTGCCGCCGACCGTCAAGATCGCCGCCGATCGCTTCGGCCGTGAAAAAGCCGGCCTCGTCTTCGGCTGGGTCTTCGCCGGCCACCAGCTTGGCGCTGCAACCGCTGCCTATGGCGCCGGCCTGTCGCGCACGGCGCTGGAAAGCTACCTGCCAGCCTTCTTCATTGCCGGCGCCTTCTGCCTGCTGGCCTCGGTCCTGGCGATCACTCTGAAGAAATCCGGCCTCACGGCCCCGAGTGAGGCAGTCGCCCACTAAACCTCGATTTCCAAACGCCAAAACTTCGCCCGCCGTCTTGCACGCGCGGGCGAACGCATGTTAGACAGCCGCCTCGTATTTCGCTGCCCCATTGGCGGAATTGGTAGACGCGCTCGACTCAAAATCGAGTTTCGAAAGAAGTGCTGGTTCGACCCCGGCATGGGGCACCAAATATCTCTGAATAAATGGATTTTAGACTTCGCCCACGCCCCGAAGGGCGAGGGCGGACGATGCTGAGTCCCAGCGGAGTAGAGTGCCTCAGGCTACTGTTCAATCACACCGTCGGACCGTTTTTGTGACAGTGCCTTCATCGGTCTGACGGGTCACACTGCGGGTGACGCAACGGTCACGGTCCCGTTCGCGCACCGCGCCGAACGCAATGCCGCGATCACTAATGGTAACGCCGGGGCGAACCCGGTCACGGTCATACCGGTCATAACCGTCATAGGCACGCTCGCGTGTGACCGTCACGCTGTCTGCCATTGCAGGCGCTGCAGCCGAGCCCAGGGCAAGGGCAGCGATTGCACAGTTGATGATAATCTTTTGCATCTCTCTTCTCCTTGTCGTCATGTATAGGCAACGACAGGGGAGCCTAGTGGTTCCGCTCAAAAAGCCGTCCATTTAGGCCTAATCCATCGAAATCAACTCTTTAACTTTGCCGGTGCTTCATCCTAAAGTGCCGGCCGCGGGGCATTTTGAGAGGGATGATGCATCAGGACGCAGGATTGATTGCGACGGTAGCCATAAGCTTCGTCTTTGCGGCGGTTCTTGGCTATTGCGCCGACAGGCTGCGACTGCCGCCACTGGTCGGCTATCTCTTCGCCGGCATTCTCATGGGACCGTTCACACCGGGCTTTGTGGCCGACACCGAGCTTGCGAGCCAGCTCGCCGAAATGGGCGTGATCCTCCTGATGTTCGGCGTCGGCCTGCACTTTTCCGCATCCGATCTTTTGGCCGTGCGCGGCGTCGCCGTGCCGGGCGCGATCGGTCAGATCCTGTTTGCCACCCTGCTCGGCGTCGGCCTCGGAGAGCTCTGGGGCTGGAGCCTCGGCGCCGGCATCGTCTTCGGCCTCAGCCTTTCGGTTGCCAGCACGGTCGTACTCCTGAAGGCGCTGGAAGAGCGCAACCTCGTCAATACAGCCGGCGGGCGCGTGGCCGTCGGCTGGTTGATCGTCGAGGATCTCGCCATGGTACTGGCGCTCGTGCTGTTGCCGGCCCTCGCCGAACTTCTGGGCGGGCATGCGAGCGACGCCGCCTCGCATGGCCTCGACCTGCCGCTTTCGGCCACCATCGTACTCACCTTGCTGAAAGTCGCAGCCTTTGCCGCTATGGCGATCTTCCTTGGGCCGCGCATCGTGCCCTGGCTTCTGACGCTGATTGCCCGCACCGGCTCGCGTGAACTCTTCACGCTCACCGTGCTCGCCATCGCGCTCGGCATTGCTTTCGGTTCGGCGGCAATCTTCGGCGTTTCCTTTGCGCTCGGCGCATTCTTCGCCGGCGTGGTCATGAGCGAATCCCATCTCAGCCATCGCGCCGCCGCCGATTCCCTGCCCCTGCAGAATGCCTTCTCGGTGCTGTTTTTCGTTTCCGTAGGCATGCTCTTCGATCCGTCGATCATTGTGCAGCAGCCTCTGGCCGTGATCAGTGCTTTGGCACTGATCATTGTCGGCAAGGCAATCATCTCTTTCGGGATTGTCGTCCTGTTGCGCTATCCGATCGGCATGGGCCTGACGGCCGCCGGCGGCCTTGCCCAGATCGGCGAATTCTCCTTCATCCTTGCCAGCCTTGGCGTTTCGCTCGGGCTCCTGCCGCATGAAGGACAGGATCTGATCCTCGCCGCCGCAATCCTTTCCATCACGCTGAACCCGCTCGTCATCTTCGTGGCGGAGAAGCTGAACCGCAAGATCAGGGTGAAATGGCCGCGCCTGCATGAAAGCTACGGCCGGAAAAACCAGGACGCCCTGGCACGGGAATTGGAAAAGATCAGGGCGCTCGGCGAGGAGCGCGCACGCCAGCATCATCTGCGGATCCAGCAGTTGGTCGAGACCTTCCCGCTTTTCTCCGAAGTTGGCGAGGATGCGCTTGAGGAACTGCTCTTGCTGTTCAACCCCAAACTCGCCTCGCCCGGCGAACGCGTCATCCGCCGCGGCGACCGCGGCGACAGCATGTATTTCATCTCCTCCGGCGCGGTCGAGGTGCGGCTGGCAAGTGGTGCCGTGCGACTCGAACCCGGCGCCTTCTTCGGCGAAATGGCGCTGCTCAGCGGTGGACGCCGCACGGCTGATGTCACCGCCGTCGATTTCTGCCAGTTCGAAGTGCTGGAACGGCGCGACTTCAATATGTTCATGTCTCGTCACCCCAACCTTCGCGCCATCGTCAGCGAAATGGCGCAGAAGCGCACCGAAATGAACGTCATGCGCCAGCAGTGGGAAAAATCCATGGACCTGTCGTAAGCGGATCACGCCGTCGCAGTTTCATCCAGCTTCGGCCAGTAAAGATCAGAACGAAAATCGGCCGGGATGGGATCGAGCTGGCAGATAGCGTCTGCAGCGAAATCGATCTGCATGGCGAAATATTGGAACGCCGGCGGCATCGACACGCCGGCTGCTTCCATAATGCGGGAACGGTGATAGCCGCTGGTGCTCAAACGACGAACTGCCTCGCGCCTGATATCCTCTCGCTCCGGCCCGCGACCGCTCGCTTGCCTATCCCGCTCACCTGCGGAACTCAGCCCGCCCTCTATGACCCTGAATTTCATGACATGCCCGGATTCGTCGAACGACAACCCAGCCTGACGTAGTTTGGCGCTTTTGCCATCCCGCAAGATCTTGGGAGGGAATACGTGCATCAGATCACGAAAATTTTCAACGCGAACGCCGGGAAGCCGCAGCCCGAGCATTTACAGCGCAATGATCGCCCCCTAATGCTTTGTGCGTCGCAACAGAGAAAGGGAACGGATGCTCCGCAGACTTTACGACTGGACCATGTCTCTGGCCTCGAAGAAATCAGCCGAAGTCTGGCTCGCCGTCATCGCCTTCGTCGAAAGCTCCGTCTTTCTGGTTCCCGCTGACGTGCTCTTCCTGCCGATGGCGCTTGCCAAGCCCGAACGCTCCTATCGCTACGCGATCGTCGCCACCGTCGCATCGGTGCTGGGCGGCATCGCCGGCTGGGCGCTTGGCTATTTTGCCTACGAAACCGTGGCGCGCCCGGTTCTGGAATTCTATGGAAAGCTCGATCAATTCGAGCAGATGAAATCCTACGTCACTTACGAGACGATCCTGCTGCTGCTCGTCACCTCGGGTCTGGCGCATCTGCCGCCGATCAAGATCGTCACGATCCTGTCAGGCGTCATCCATGTCAGCCTGCCGCTTTTTATCGTTTCGGCGATCATCGCCCGCGGCGCCCGCTTCCTGTTCCTTGCCTGGCTGCTGCGTCGTTACGGCGAGCCGATCCGCCACTTCATCGAGAAGCGCCTCGGCCAGATCGTCGGCATCGGCGCGGCGGTCGTGATCGTGCTATATATCGCCTACCGATACTTTGCCCACTGAGCCAACTTCGCGGAGTTCCGCCATGAATGCCACCACCTCGCCGCTTGCCCGTCCGGGCGTCGTCCTCTCTCTGCTGTTCGCAGTCGCCATGGCAGTGGTCGTCGGAACGGCACTCGGCTTCCAGTATATCGGCGGCTATATTCCCTGTGCGCTCTGCCTGCTGCAGCGCCAGCCCTATTATTATGGCATTCCGATCGCGATCGTCGGCGCGATCGCCGCCCTCATTGGCCTGCCGAACTGGATGACGCGCGCCATCATTCTTGCCGTCGGCATCCTGATGCTCGTCGGCGCCGGCATGGGCGTCTATCACGCAGGCGTGGAATGGCACTTCTGGCCAGGCCCCGCCACCTGCTCGACCACTGCAAGCAGCATGACCACCAATGCCGGCGATCTCCTGGGCGAACTGAACACGATCAAGGGCCCGTCCTGCACGGATGCAGCACTGCGCGTTCTCGGCCTGTCCTTTGCGGGCTGGAATGTGATCGCAAGCCTGGCCCTCGCCGCCTTCGCCTTCTGGAGCGTGAAGAAGACAGCCTAAGCGCTCATGGCACGTCGCGCAGAACTGCGCAGCTGACGACTGCGCAAACCACAGACTTCGAACCAAGGCATCACGGCTGCAGTTCGGTATCCCAGTAGAGGTAGTCGAGCCAGCTGTCATGCAGATAGTTCGGCGGGAAGAGCCGGCCGTTATTGTGCAGATCCTGCACAGTCGGCTGGTACGGCTTCTGCGCCGGGAACATGCTTGCCTGCTTCGGAAGCTTGCTGCCCTTGCGTAGATTGCAGGGCGAACAGGCCGCCACGACATTCTCCCAGGTCGTCTCGCCGCCATGAGCGCGCGGGATGACATGGTCGAAGGTCAGATCGTCGTGAGCGCCGCAATACTGGCACTCGAACCTGTCGCGCAGGAAGACGTTGAAGCGGGTGAAGGCGGGATTGCGGGACGGCTGAACGTAAGTCTTCAGGCACACGACACTCGGCAACCGCATCGAGAAGCTCGGTGAGGAAACCTCATGCTCATATTCTGCGATAATGTTCACACGGTCGAGAAATACCGCCTTGATCGCGTCCTGCCAGGACCAGAGCGACAAGGGGTAATAACTCAGTGGCCGGTAGTCAGCGTTCAGGACGAGCGCTGGCAGGGCCTGTGGTGAGACTGCAATCGTCAAGGAGCCCTCCTGGATCGATTCGGCATCTGCACCTGTATATTAGGCCGGTTGTTACAGGATTGTGAAGTCCAATAAATTCAGGGGATAAAGGCAAATTGAGGGAGCGTGTCTGTCAGCCGATCGGCAGCACGTCGCGACGCGTTTTTGCGGCGTAATAAGCCCAGAAAAGCCGGGCTGCGACCGAGCGCCAGGGTGACCAGATTTCCGCAAGCCCTGTAAGTACTTTGGCTTGCGGGCGTTCAGCGAGACCGAATGCCGCAGCGACCGCCGCCTGAAGCGCCACGTCACCCGCCGGAAACACGTCCACATGGCCGCCGCAGAACATCAGATAGACCTCTGCCGTCCATGGCCCGATTCCCTTCTGAGCCGTCAGTTCTGCGAGCGCTTCGCCAGGCGGTTTCTGGACCAGGGTCTGCAGATTGATTCGTCCGGATGCGACCGCTTGCGCAATCCGCGTCAGCGTATCGGCCTTGGCGCGCGATAGCCCAAACTCGCGCCAGGCATCGGGGTGAAGCAATATGTAAGATTCCGCGCTTAGCAGTCCGCTCGCCGGCTGCATCCGCCGCCAGATCGCCTCGGCGCTGGCGCGCGATACCATCTGCGAAACGATGATATGAGCAAGGCCGGCAAAGCCCGGCTCGCGCAGCCTCAGCGGGACAGGGCCGGCCTCGCTGACAATCGGCGCGAGCCGTGGATCGAGAACAAGGAGAGCGGCAAGCCCCTCTTCAATATCCTTTTCATTGCTGATGACCCGCACCTTGCCTCGCGATCGCTTCAAATCCATGCCAGAAGAAAGCATGATCACGACTCCGCGTCAAAAACCCGTCTTCCGTTTCGCCCCGAGCCCCAACGGACCTCTGCATCTCGGTCACGCGCTGTCGGCTTTCCTGAACGACGACATGGCCAGGGCCGCAGACGGACGGCTGCTGCTGCGTATCGAAGACATCGATCTGACGCGCTGCACACCCGAATTCGAGGCCAGCATCTACGCCGATCTCGCGTGGCTGGGCATTGAATGGGAACGGCCGGTCCGTCGCCAGCAGGAACATTTCTCCGAATACCAGGCAGCCCTTCATTCACTGATCGAACGCGGACTGGTCTATCCCTCCTTCCTCACGCGCAGCGAGGTCAAAACACGCGTCTCCGCCTATGAGAGAATGGGCGAGCCCTGGCCGCGCGATCCGGATGGCACGCCGCACTATCCAGCCGACGACCGTGACCGCAGCGAGGAAGAACGGGACGCGATGCTGGCCTCCGGTCTCAAACATGCATGGCGGCTCAACATGAACAGGGCACTGGATCTGATCGGCGAACCGCTGTTTTGGACGGAGACCGGCGATGAACGAAAGGGCGACATCCTGGCCGAGCCCGCTGCTTGGGGCGACGTCGTTCTCTCACGCTCGGATGCGCCCTCCAGCTACCACCTCTCCGTCGTCATCGACGATGCGCTGCAGGGCGTGACCCACGTCGTGCGCGGCCTTGACCTCTTTCACGCCACCTCGGTGCACAGGTTGCTGCAGAACCTGCTCAACCTGCCGCAGCCCGTCTACCACCATCACCGCCTCGTCGTGGATGCAGACGGCCGCAAGCTTTCCAAGAGCGAGGGCGATACCGGCCTTGCGGAACTGCGTGACCGCGGGCTGTCAGCTTCCGATATTCGCCGTCTTGTCGGACTTTGAATCGGCGGCGTGGTCACGTCCGACCACCGAGAATGTTCGCGAGAAATTGCGCAGCACCCGGAACTTCATGAGCGCCGCATTGATCTCCGCGCCGACGATGAAGATAACACCCACCATATAGAGAAAGATCAGCACGATCATGACAGATGCCAGACCGGCATAGGTGGCTGTGTAATTGGCGAAGGTCGTGAGATAGTAAGCAAAGATCAGCGCGCCGACGAGCCAGGCCACCAAGGTCAGGAACACGCCTGGAACAACGTCGAAAACACGACGCTTGCCGGAAGGCAGCCAGAGGTGGACGACAAGCAGGGCAATCGTCAGCATGACGAGCGTGCCGTAGATACGCCAGCTGAAGACAATTTCGAGTGTATCGACAATAGCAGGCAGCCATTGGCGGATCGTGACGGGAAGCCATTCGAGCGAGTCGTTGTGCAGCAGCCAGTCGCGGGCATAATCAAGACCGACAGGGACTGCCACGAGTAGGATGCTGATGACCGCAAAGATGATCACGGCGATGAGGACATAGCCGAGGCTCGCAAGGCGCGTGAGGTACCAGGGGCGCGTCTCCTGCACGCGGTAGGCACGATTCAGCGAGATCCTGAGCGCCTCGACACCGTTAGAGGCGAAATAGGCAGCTGCAAGCACAGAGATGGTCAGCAGCCCGCCGCGAGGGATCGTCAACACCTGCACCACCTGATCGGCCAGCGGCTTGGCGATGGCTTCCGGCCATGTATCGAAGATCAGATGGATGGCCGTGGTGGAAAACTGGTCGGCACCAAGAAAATTGGCAAGCGCAGTGCCGAAGATCAGGAAGGGAAAGACTGCAAGCAGAGTGGAAAGCGCAACATGGCTTGCCATGGCAAAGCCATCGTCCTCGATGAGGTGGCAGATGGCATCGTAGACCACATCATAGAGCGTGCGCAGGAATTTCGGCATTCGGCTTCCCAATTGTATCCTTCCCGCGAATATGGGAAACGAGTCCCGTTTTGTACAGGAATCATTGAATGGCCGATCAGCGCACCATCGTCGTGACCGGATGCTCTTCCGGCATCGGCGCCTATTGCGCGCGCGCCCTGAAAGCGGATGGCTGGCGTGTCTTCGCCACAGTACGCAAGGTCGAGGATCTGTCTTCGCTTGAAGCAGACGGCATCGAAGCTTTCCTGATGGACTACACACAGCCCGAGACGATCTCGGCACTGGTGGATGCTGTGGCCGAGCGCAGCGGGGGCAGGATCGATGCACTGTTCAACAATGGCGCCTATGGGCAGCCGGGCGCGGTAGAAGATCTGTCGACGCAGGCGCTACGCGACCAGTTCGAGACCAATGTCTTCGGCTGGCATGAACTGACGCGACAGGTCATCCCCTTCATGCGCCGCCGCGGCCAGGGCCGCATCGTGCAATGCTCCTCGATTCTCGGCCTCGTGCCCTACCGCTATCGCGGCGCCTACACGGCCTCGAAATTCGCGCTGGAAGGCTTGAGCATCACCCTGCGCATGGAACTGCAGGGAAGCGGCATTCATGTCAGCCTGATCGAGCCGGGACCGATCACCAGCCGCTTTACGGCAAACGCGCTGGCAAAGATCAAAGAACATATCGACCTGGAAAACTCGCCCCATGCGGTCGAATACCGCAGACAGCTTGCCCGCCTTGAAGGCTCAGGCCCGGTCAACCGCCACAAACTTGGCCCCGAGGCGGTCTATGCAGTATTGACGCGTGCATTGAACTCGAAAAATCCGAAGCCACATTATCCCGTAACGATTCCGGCTAAACAGGGCATATTGTTGAAGAGGCTGCTTCCGGCCAATCTCTTCTACTGCCTGATGCGCTGGACGGACTGAAGAAGAAAAGAGACTGCCATGTCCACAGTCACCTATGTCATCGCGATCATCGTCATGGGCCTCGTCGCACTCGTGCTGATCCGCGGCCTGTTCAACATGATGAAGGGTGGCGATGCGAACCTTTCCAACAAGCTGATGCAGCTACGCGTGCTGCTGCAGGCGATAGCCGTCATCCTGATCATGCTGACGCTCTGGCTGACCGGCGGCGGACGTCCGAGCTGATCTGCGAGCCGGCAATGGTAAAGCTCAACAAGATCTACACCAGAACCGGCGATGACGGCACGACCGCGCTGGTCTCCGGCCCGCGCCGCACGAAGCACGACCTGCGCGTCGAAGCCTATGGAACCATCGACGAAACGAATTCGGCGATCGGCGTAGCAAGGCTGCATACGGCGGACCTGCTCGAGCTCGACACCATGCTGGCGCTGATCCAGAACGACCTCTTCGATCTCGGTGCAGATCTCGCCACGCCTGAAACCGCTGAGCCGCCGGCTTACGAGCCGCTGCGCATCGTCGAAAGCCAGGTCACACGGCTGGAGCAGGATATCGACAGGCTGAATGCCGAACTGCAACCGCTGAAATCCTTCGTTTTGCCAGGCGGCAGCGCTGCGGCCGCCCATCTGCACCTCGCCCGCACGGTCGCGCGCCGCGCCGAACGGCTGATGGTGGCGCTTGCCCGAAACGACGGGGAAATCGTAAGCGCCGCAGCACTCCAATACGTCAACCGCCTCTCCGATTTTCTGTTCGTAGCCGCCCGTCATGCAAATAATGGCGGCAAGGCGGATGTGCTTTGGGTTCCCGGAAAAAACAGGTAGGTTCGCAGCCGTCACGATCGCCCGGGGGCAGGCCTTCATGTTCATACCGCTGCACGATGCCAATACGCTGAAACACATCAGGGTTCAGTGGGTCACGCTCGGCCTGATGGCGGCGAACATAGCCGCCTGGATCTTCACGGCAGTCGAAAGCGATCAGGTCGCGCAGGCGGCAACCGTCGGCCTCGGCTATATCCCGGCTATCATCTTCGGCCATGCGATGCTGGCGCCGGGACTGGAGATCGTGCCGGAAGCCGCCACCTACATCACCTATTCCTTCATCCATACGAGCTTCTGGCATCTTGCTGGCAACATGATCTTCCTCTGGGTCTTCGGCGACAATGTCGAGGATGCGATGGGACATCTGCGTTTCCTCGTCTTCTACCTCGCCTGCGCTGCGGCCGGTGCCCTTTGCCATGGCTTGCTGTCGACGATATCGGAAGCGCCTCTCGTCGGTGCATCGGGCGCAATTTCCGGCGTGGTGGCGGCCTATCTGATGCTGCATCCGCGCGTGCGGGTCTGGGTGCTGGTCTTCATCCGCGTGCCATTGCCGCTGCCGGCCTTCATTCCGCTCCTGCTCTGGGTTGGTCAGCAGTTTTTCATGCTGTTGGTCGATCCGGACGGTAACGTCTCGTGGGGCGCCCATGTCGGCGGCATCATCGCTGGCGCCCTGCTCATTCTGATCCTGCGCCGGCCAGGCGTGCCGCTCTTCGACCGGCAGATCGTCACACCACGTGCCGTTCGCGACCGGCCGGTCCCCATCCGTGTCACCGCCTCCGGCATGCCCGTGCCGCCGCGCCTGCCCTGGGGGCGGGACAAGCTTTAATATTGACGTGAACGTAAACGTTAATATATTGCCATCCAAATCGACTGGCTGCGTTACGGAAGCGTTGTATTTGGAGGAAAAACGCGTATCCATGTCGCCATTCGACAATCGGAGCAGCGTCCAAGCGCGCATTTTCCCAGAAGTCTCTGTTGAAGGCCCATCTCTGTTCGAAGGAAGGACCCCATGAAAATTCTCGTCCCAGTCAAGCGCGTTGTCGATTACAACGTGAAGATCCGCGTCAAGCCGGATGGATCGGGCGTCGACCTTGCCAACGTCAAGATGTCGATGAACCCGTTCGACGAGATTTCGGTCGAGGAGGCCCTTCGCCTGAAGGAAGCCGGCAAGGCCGAGGAAGTGGTCGTCGTCTCAATCGGCCCGGCCAAGGCCGAGGAAACTTTGCGCACTGCGCTCGCCATGGGCGCCGACCGCGCCATCCTCGTCGAAACCGATGACGCCGTAGAACCGCTCGCAGTCGCAAAGATCCTCAAGGGTGTTGCCGACGCTGAAAAGCCGGGCCTCATCATTGTCGGCAAGCAGGCAATCGACGATGATTCCAACCAGACCGGCCAGATGCTTGCAGCCCTTCTCGGCTCCGCCCAGGCGACTTTCGCCTCCAAGGTCGAGATCGCCGGCGACAGCGCCACTGTCACCCGTGAGATCGACGGTGGCCTGCAGACGATCAAGATCAAGCTCCCGGCCGTCGTGACGACCGACCTGCGCTTGAACGAGCCGCGCTACGCAACGCTGCCGAACATCATGAAAGCGAAGAAGAAGCCGCTCGACAAGAAGAGCCCGGCTGATTTCGGCGTTTCCACCGCGCCGCGCCTCAAGGTGCTGAAAACGGAAGAACCGTCGGGCCGCAAGGCAGGCGTGAAGGTGAAATCGGTCGCCGAGCTTGTCGACAAGCTCAAGAACGAAGCCGGCGTACTCTGAGATCTGGAAAGGGAGAACACGATAATGGCCATTCTTCTTCTGGCTGACCACGACAAC
>NZ_AJWE01000126.1:0-568 GCF_000281145.1 Rhizobium sp. CF142
TCGCGCGACGCCCGCCTCGATGTCGAGGCCGATATTACCGCCGTGCGCGGCAAGGCCGACGAGGCAGTCCACGCCTATGCCAAACTGCGCGCCGACCGCCAGGCCTTCATCGAGGATTTCCGCCGCGCCGCGATGGAACAGCTCGTCGACCTGCGCAGCCAGCGCGACATGGCCGGCGAAGAGCAGAAGAAGATGGAACTGCGCCGCAACATGGTGGCGCTGACGGCGCCTGCAGACGCCGTCGTGCTCGATCTCGCCCAGCGCTCGGTCGGCTCCGTCGTGCGCGAGGCCGAACCTGTCGTCACGCTGGTGCCGATCAACGTGCCGCTCGAAGCCGAAGTCTCGATCAACACCCGCGACATCGGCCGCATCGCCGTCGGCAAGGAAGCCCGCGTCAAGCTCGACGCCTATCCCTTCCAGAAATACGGCACGGCCTCGGGCGAAGTGCGCACGATCAGCCAGGACACGTTCCTCACCGGCCAGCCGGAACAGACCGCCACCCCAAGCCAGCCCGCGGCACCGTTCTTCAAGGCGCGCATCCTGCTCGCGGATACAAGGCTGAATGCGT